>VGSX01000129.1 GCA_016874895.1 Deltaproteobacteria bacterium | reverse complement strand
AGATACCCCAGGGACAGCTCGTTTTCCCACCACTCCCAGGGACGATAGGTGGCCGTCAGACCCAGCAGGAGATTGTTGTTGGTCTGATTCTGGTCCGGGTCCAGGCCCGATCCGCCCGCTGCCGTGGAGTCGAATCGGTCGCCGCTGCTGGTGGGAAAGCCGAAATAGTTATCGATAAAAAGGGTGGTCAGGGTCAGCTGAAATCGCTCTACCGGGCTTAGATCCAGACGGGAATTAAGGACATTAGCGGTTGAGCGGTTGTTGAAGGGCAAAATGCCGTAGTCGTAATAGTTGCCGTAGGCCACCGAATACCCCAGGCGGTCCCAGGAGCCCTGGAAACTGACCCGTTGTTCGCTGATGAGATTACGGTTGTTGTGGCCTGAGGCGTGGGCGCCCCAGTTCGTGGTCAGGCTGAGGGACGGCGGCCCCTCGCCCCGGCGGGAAATAACATTAATAACTCCGGTCATGGCGTCATTGCCGTACAGGGAACTCATGGGGCCGCGGACTACTTCGATACGGTCCACATTATCGGTGGTCAGCTTGCTGAAGTCGAAGAACCCCCCCACGTTATTCAGCCGGAAGCCATTGAGCAACACCTGGGTCATGTTGCTGTTGCCGCCCCGGACGAAAAGCGAGGTCTGGGCTCCGGTGCTGCCGGTCTGGCTGGCAATGACCCCCGGCACATCCCGGAGCAGTTGTTCCACCCGGGTGGCCTGCCGGGCCTCGATCTGCGGCGAGGTGACCACCGTGGCGGAAACACTGGTATTTCTCGGCGACACCTCTGTGCCGGTGGCGGTGATGATAATCTGCTCCACTCTCTGAACCCCATCCCCGACCGCCTGGGCCAGGACAGTGGTGTCATCCGGCCCCAACGCCGCCATATCCTCCGCCGCCAGCAACCCCGGCCAGAGCAGCCCCAGGACTATTGCTACCCATGCTTTTTTCATGTTCTTCCCTCCCCGGAAAAATTCCTCCCGTCGGATGACCCTAGCCACAGAGCCTTACCGGCGGATGGATGGGATTTAAGGCGTCCGGCTGCCACTGGGCCACCAGGAGACTGATTCTGCCAAAGCCCCGGGTGAGAAGATGATGCCAGGCATCCTCCACGGTGAAAAAACCCTGGCTCCGGGCCACCAGTTCCACCTGCTGGGCCGGCAGCCCCAGTTCCCGGCACTTTTCCGAGAGATCAGACGGTTCGGGAATTTCCTGGCCGCCCACCAGATACACGATGAGACCTTCTTTCATGACTCCCCTCCTTAAGATATGGAAAATGGAGCCGGGCCGCAGCGCCAGGAAAGGATGAAGCCCCCCGAGTCAAAAAAAAATCCCTGAGTCCGTGAAGGACCCAAGGATTGCACCCAGTTTAGCTTGTTCCTCGGGGGGGCCGGGGAGATTTACTTTACCTCCCGCGGCCTGGCCTGACCCAATCCGGCGTTGGGCGACGGCGCGAACGTTGCAGGCAGGTCTTCTGACTCCCGGATCAGCCTAATCCCTGCGCCTTCCCGTCCCCCTTCAGGTGAACAGTGGCACGTGCAGGTTTCGTCCCCGGTTACAGCGGCGGGACCGCGCCGGATTTGCACCGGCTTCCCTATTAAGCCCCAAGGGGCGCCTGAAACTGAGTACTATTCTTAATCTCATTCCCAGCCATCTGTCAAGGAAAATAATCCTGGAACTCCGATATAAGAATTGAATAAAACATAGTGGACTTTAAAAGGAGGAGTTTACCGTCGAGGAGCAGTTCATAGCGGCGGTTGGCCTCATCCGCGTCACAGACCACCCGGCCGTTGGGGTCGAGCCGGAGGTGGTAATAGCGGGCCAGGTGCCTTTTTTTAGATAATCATTGAGATGGATCAGGGTATCCTCATGGGTGAGGGTCTTGCCCGGCTGGCGCCGGCCGGTTTCCTGGTTCTTCAGGCGAGCCAGGCGCCCCCGGACATACTCCGTGGCCACGATGTAATCCAACTCGGCCTCGCTTAGGGCCGCCAGGTTGTCCTTGCTGAGCAAACCCCGGCCGCCCACCACGACACACCGTTGCACCGGGAAGCGTGCTTTGACGTCGCCGATAACCTCCTGGAAGGTGGCTTTATCCGCCCGCTCTATCTCAAAATAACAGGAGGTCAGATCATAAAAGACCAGGTCCAACGGGGAGTCGAAGAGGCTCAGGAGCGACCCGGCCAGCCTGGGCTCCAGTACCCCTTTGTTTTCGATGAGAAAGTCCAGGGAGCGCAGCATCGGATTTTCGGCACCGTAAGCGTCCAGCGGTCAGCTAATGCTTTAAATTCAAACAGTTATTCTAAGATAGCGGATTACTGGTTTTTCGCTTAGTTTCCCTAACCCATTGTTTTTGCTGAAAGCTGATTGCTGATAGCTGAACGCCTACTCGGCACCTATCCCACTAAATTTATTCACCAGCCATCTCATTTTTGGCGAGTTACTGATAATCTCCGGAGGCCAAGCCATGGCATCTGCTTGAGTTCCGCTGATTTTTTGAACATAAAGCGGAGCCGATGAAAGATATATCTTTAAATTCAATATATTATAATGTTTAAAATATGGAACATCGTGATTTCAAAATCTTACTCCGGCGCGGTCAGGTTGTATAAGAAATGTAACGTGTTCCTGGAGGCTAGCTGACCCAACGAAAAATCCGGCAACGAATCATATTCATACTGGTAAGGGAGAAGACTTTGTGTCATACTGGATTCACCTCGTTGATGATAGCCGGGTTGGTGCTACCTTATACTATCTTCCTGATTTTTCCGGATCAACGGGGTGTTTCATTTTTTTTGTTGGTGGATTATGGAACAGTGCCCTACTCTTTACCAAGAAGGGGGAAAAAGTCTTGTTGCGATGACATCAATGTTTTTTCTTATAGCTGATTGCTGATAGCTGAACGCCTACACAAGAGATGTGATATATTATTATTATGAATGAGCCACCAGAGATAAAAAGTCCGCTATCACCCCCTTGGCTGGCCGCAACCGAGCCGGAACCGCAAACTTCATCACATCGGGAATTTCCCTATCATATCCCGCCGATCCATATAATCCTGTTTTTGGCCACCGGTCTGACCACGCTGACGGCCGGCGCCATGCAACAGGGGGTCATTCCCTGGGAGACGCCCTGGCAGCTCTATAAAGGCTTGCCGTTCTCCCTCAGCCTTCTCCTTATTTTATTATTCCATGAAATGGGCCACTACCTGTTGGCGCGCTACCACCGGTTAGATGTTTCCCTGCCGTATTTCCTGCCGGCCCCGCCCATTCCGTTTCTCATCGGCACCCTGGGGGCCTTTATCCGCATCCGTTCTCCCATCCTCAACAAGCCGGCCCTCCTGGATGTGGGCGCGGCCGGACCTCTGTGCGGCGTCCTGGCGGCCTTGCCCGTGCTGGTATTCGGTCTGCAGCTATCGGAAATCAAAATCATGCCTACCGGCGCCGGGGAACTGGAAGGCATCATCCTGGGGGAATCCCTCCTCTTCAAATTCATGTGCTGGCTGACCCTGGGTTCTCTTCCGGACACGCATCATATCGTCATGCATCCCATGGCGTTCGCCGGGTGGATCGGCCTGCTGGTGACCAATATTAATCTAATCCCTGTGGGTCAACTGGATGGCGGCCATGTCTCCTATGCCCTTTTTGGGGACAGGTCACAACAGATTGCCAAAATTTTTTATGGTGCCCTTATCCTCTGCGGCCTGGTGGCCTGGTACGGCTGGCTCTTCTGGGCGATTTTATTATTATTCCTGGGATTCGTGCATCCGCCGCCGTTACACTACTGGATTCCCCTGGATAAGAAACGCCGGGTTATCGGGTATATTACCATTGCCGTATTCCTCTTAACCTTTATGCCGGCTCCTTTTCAGATTCACTTCTAGGGGGGCCGGCTCCGGAAAAGTATGCCCCTCCGACACGAACTTTACAAATTCTGCCCCCTCTGCGGCGGCGGGTTGGAGAAAAAAATCGTTCAAGCCAAAGAACCGCCGCGCCTGGTCTGTTCAGACTGCGACTTTGTCTTTTACCTGGACCCCAAACTGGCGGGCATCGCCATCATCCCGTATGAAAACGGCCTGGTTCTGGCCCGCCGGTCCATCGATCCCGGCTATGGCCTCTGGGTGGCCCCGGGGGGCTTTGTGGATGTGGGAGAGAGGGTGGAAGACGCCGTAATCCGGGAGGTGCACGAAGAAGTATTGCTCACTGTGCGCATCGATCGGCTGCTCAATGTCTATTCCTATGCCGGCCGCAGCACAGTGATCGTGGCCTATGTCACCGAGGTCGTGGCCGGCCGGCCCGGCGGCGGCGATGAAACCCTGGAAGCCCGGGTCTTCCCCCTCCAGCAGATTCCCTGGAATGAGATCGCCTTTGCCAGCACCCGGGACGCCCTGCGGGATTATCTGGCGCTGCAAAGAAGTGTTTAGTGGCCAGAAAGAGAAACGTCATGACCGATTCCTGGCCGGAAGGAAACTGGTTCATCGAATTCGGCAGTCCCGATGATCTGGCGGCTTTCCGCCTCAGTAACGTCCTGGCCCAGGGGCGCACCCGTTTCCAGCACTATCAGATCATTGCCAGCCCCATCCTGGGAAAGGCCCTGATTCTTGACGGCGTGCTCCAATCCGCCGCCCGGGACGAAGTCATCTATCACGAAGCCCTGGTGCAGCCCGTCATGTTAACCCACCCGCTTCCCCGGCAGGTGGCCGTTCTGGGCGGCGGCGAGGGCGCCACCATCCGGGAGGTGCTGCGCCACTCGGGCGTCCAGGAGGTCTGCATGATAGACCTGGATAAAGAACTCGTTAATCTCTGCCGGGAGTTCCTCCCCGAGTTTGCCGCCGGCGCCTGGGACGATCCTCGACTGCGATTATTTTATGAGGATGGCCGAGCCTGGCTGGCCGGCCGGCCTGATGCCAGCCTCGATGTGGTGATCCTGGACATCACCGACCCCCTGGAAGGAGGGCCGGCTTTTTTTCTTTTTACCCGGGAAATGTTTATCCTCGCCCAGGCCAAACTCCGGCCTGGGGGGCTTCTGAGCATCCAGGCCGGGTCCGCCGGGCAGGCCGTCAGATTGCTCCCTCATCTCTACCGCACCCTCCGGGTGGTTTTCCCCCAGGTCATTCCCTATACCGCGTTCCTGCCCAGCTTCAACGATCTCTATGGCTTTGTCCTGGCCGGTGGACCTGAGCTGCACTGGCCCACCCCTGAACGCCTCTCCCGGATTCTACAAGACCGGAACATTGCCTCCCTTAAATGGCTCCTCCCGGAATTTGCCCCGGCTCTCCCCCTGCTGCCCGGTTACTTGAACACCCTTCTCACCCAACAGGGCAGGATATTAACGGATAGCAACCCCATCCACCAGGTTGAGAGCTTCCCCATTAACCTCTCTCCGTTCTGATCACTGCCCACTGGCCTCTGACCACTTTAATTACGGCTTACAATCCCTGGCCGGGCTGAACCCTTCCCAGTAAGCCTCCAACGGGGTCTGAAAGATGCGCCGGTTGCCCCTGGACATGGCTTGGGCTCCGGGGCATGAGGGCCGATGGAAGCGAAAACTCCGGGCATTCCCGATATAATGGGGTTCATCGGCCGGCGGTAACTC
This sequence comes from Deltaproteobacteria bacterium, assembly GCA_016874895.1. Classification (GTDB taxonomy): domain Bacteria; phylum Desulfobacterota; class Desulfobaccia; order Desulfobaccales; family Desulfobaccaceae; genus Desulfobacca. Next base: position 3,547 of record VGSX01000129.1, on the reverse strand, counting down.
TTGCCACCACCCCAGCCGTTGATTTATCGCCTGCCGTTGGGCTTCGACGAGCTCCTGCTGGTAGCCGAGATTGGGCGACCGGAGAAAGACCCACGCTAATCCTTGCCGCACTAATTCGGCGTTAAGGAACCGGCCATCCGGCAAAAATATATAGGCCAGGAGGCGGTTATACTGGTCGTAGCGCTCCTGACCGTATTCCAGGCGCAGCTTCACACCCTGGATAAGCTCGACGTTGACCTTGTGGGCCTGTCGCGCTATTTTCAGTTCTCTAAGGTCGATGCTGCTTAACTCCGGCGAGTCAATCCCCAGATAGCGCACTCTCCGGCCATCCGCGAGGACGATGGTATCCCCATCCAAAACCTGGGCCGCATAACCTTCCGATGACGGGCCGGTTTGGGGAGTGCATCCCAGCCAGAGACAGGCAGCCAGGACCCCCAGAACCAAAACCAGGTTAAACTGCCAGCTTTCTCCCCTGTTGGCGTAATTTTTCGGCAAAATAACGGATCGTTTCGTTTAAGCCATGGGTTAAGGGGACCGTGGGTTGCCAGTCCAGGAGTTTCCTGGCCCGGCTGATGTCCGGACAGCGTTGCCGCGGATCATCCTGGGGCAGGGGTTTGAAGACCAACCGGGCCGGGCTGCCGGTGAGCTCCAGGATCTTTTGGGCCAACTCCAGAATGGTGTATTCCTCGGGGTTTCCTAAATTCACCGGACCTTCGAAGTCCTCGGTGTTCATGAGTCTGACCAGCCCTGCCACCAGGTCTGATATGTAGCAAAAAGACCGGGTCTGCTGCCCCTGCCCATACACCGTAATATCCTCCCCGCAAAGGGCCTGGACGATGAAGTTGCTGATCACTCGCCCGTCGTTAATAGCCATGCGGGGACCATAAGTATTGAAAATCCTGGCAATGCGCACCGCCACCCCGTTCTGGCGATGGTAGTCCATCATCAAGGTCTCCGCCGCCCGCTTCCCTTCATCGTAGCAGCTGCGGATGCCGATGCAGTTGACGTGGCCCCAGTAATCCTCGGTCTGGGGGTGCACCGCCGGATCGCCATAAACCTCCGAGGTGGAGGCCTGTAATATGCGAGCTTTTACCCGTTTGGCCAGCCCCAGCATATTAAGCGTCCCCATGACATTGGTTTTGATGGTTTTCACCGGGTTATACTGGTAATGCACCGGCGAGGCCGGGCAGGCCAGATTATAAATCTCCTCCACTTCCACCATGAGGGGATTGACCACGTCGTGGCGGATGATTTCCAGCCGGGGGTGGTCCCTTAAATGCAGCAGGTTCTCTTTGGAACCGGTGAAGTAATTATCCAGAGACAAGACCTCATGTCCCTGGGCCAAAAGGTACTCCACGAGATGGGAGCCGATAAACCCGGCCCCCCCGGTTACAAGTATCCGCTTCATCCCCCATCCCCCTCCCAATGCAGGTTTGCTTCATTGTTTCTCAATATTTTTTAAAAGTCCAGCATTTTTCCCATTGACAGCGGTTTCTCTTTCCCGGAAGATTAAAAAACAGGTCTGCTGGGGTTGAGAGAATATCACAAACGTGCCCCATGAATGACTCACCCCAACAGAGCCAAACTGCGTGGTTAGCGCCATCAGGGGGATGAAGCCCAGGAGCCCGATAATGACTTTATGTGGCTCTTGAGCCCAGAGTGATCCTCTGTCCCTTAAACCCGAAGAAATTCCTGCAAGGGAGCTAATCGAACCCAAAGCCATATATCATCCTGCCCCCGTAGCTCAGGTGGACAGAGCAACGGATTCCTAATCCGTGTGCCGCCCGTTCGAGTCGGGCCGGGGGCACCAAGAATATCAAGGGGTTGACAACTTATTGTTGCGAACCCCTTGACCATTTTTACCAAAGTTTCCCAAAAGTTTCCTATCGATTTTCAGGCAGGATTAGCATGTCGAGGATCATGATAAATCACCCCTTTAGAGGTGTGTAGGATCATCACAAATCACCCCCCTTGGGATCACGTTAATTCACCCCCCCTTTAGAAATTGGGGTAGGAGATGTGACCTCATCGGATACCCTTTAAAGTCAAGAACGGGACTAATAAGGGGGGACCGATGGCAAGGAGGCGGATCACGATGAACGAAGTTGTAGAGATTATTTACCAGTGGCATCAAGGAGCAGGGATCAAAAGCATCAGGCGTTCTTTGGGATTTGATCGCAAAACTATTCGTAAATACCTGAGGTTAGCCCAAGAGGCCGGGGTAGCCAGGGGAGAACCTTTTCCAGAAGAAGCGGATTTAGCGCAGCGCCTGCAGAACATCAAAAACACCGGTCTGTTGCGGGCGACCCCGGGGCAGGATGTGCTTAAACCCCATAAAGACTGGTTTGAGGAATTGCTGTCTCATAAATCCATGACGGCCAAGCAGGTTTGGCGATTATTTCAAGAAAAGACCGGTCAGGAGATAGGCTACTGCACGGTTAAGCGCTATCTCCGGAACGAACTGGACTTTGGCCGTCTTCCCGTGACCGTGCGGCTGGAGGTGCCTCCGGGAAGTCAGGCCCAGGTTGATTTCGGCTCTGTGGGTTTAATGCGAGATCCGGCTTCGGGGAAAAATCGCCGCACCTGGGCCTTTATCATGACCCTGTCGTCTAGTCGGCACCGGTTTGTCCATTTCGTTTTCCGTCAGGATACGGCCACCTGGATTTACTGTCATATTTTGGCCTTCGAATTCTTCGGCGGGGTGCCGGCGACGATTGTGCTGGATAACCTGAAGTCAGGGGTGATGGGTCCGGATATCTACGACCCGACCCTGAATCGGGCCTATGGGGAGTTGGAACGCTATTACGGCTTTGTGGCTGATCCTGCCAAGGTGAGGAAACCCCAACACAAAGGCAAGGTGGAAAGGACCGTCCCGGTGGTCCGTCAGCAGCTGTTGGCCGGGCGGGAATTTGCTGATATCACGGCGGCCAATGAGAGAGCCCGGCAGTGGTGCCGCCACGAGATCGGCATGGCCATTCACGGCACCACCCGCCGTCGGCCCTGGGAAGTCTTCCAGACCGAAGAGGCGCCTTGTCTGAAAGGCTTGCCGCAGGAACCCTTTGATTCCCCCCGCTGGCAGAAGTGCAAGGTCCATATTGACCATCATCTGGTTTTTGATCAATCCTATTATTCGGTGCCCACCCGCTATATCGGCTGTGAGGTGGATGTGCGGGGCGACTTTCGCCTGGTGCGGATCTTTCTGGACGGCATCTTGATTAAAACACATCCACGGGCGGAGCGGCCGGGAACCTGGCAGACCGATAGATCAGATTATCCGCCGGAAAAACTGGCGTATTTACAACGGGATCCTGCTTATTGCCGGCAGCAGGCCCAGGAAATCGGCCCCCACACCGAGAACTTGATCAACCAGCTGTTGGAGCAGCAGACTATGGTCCGGATCCGGAAAGCACAGGCTATCTTGGGGTCGTCTCAGAAAACGGAAAATAAAGCACGCTAAGCTTCCCAGATCATCCGTAGAGGTCGGAACTTGCAGTCTGGCCGCTGCCGAGTGGCCAGAGTATCCCATTTCAGACAGGTGATTTCGTGC
>VGSX01000128.1 GCA_016874895.1 Deltaproteobacteria bacterium | reverse complement strand
TCGTATGCCATGCTGCAAAAGACTAATGTATTAAACAACTCTCTTCGATACTCATGTTTTGCGAGCTTGGGCTGGGCTCTGCCCAGTAAGCTAATTGCCTCATATTTTAGACCTGCGGTCAACTTTTGATATCCACGTTCCATCAGCATGCGACCAGCCATGCCTTCGCTTGTTCTACGTTCCAAAACCTTCAGAGCAAACTCAAAGAGTTCGTCAAATTTATCAGATTCTGGCACTGCCTTACCAAACTCTATGATAATTTTGGTCATCTCATCCAATGGGAAATTAATGCAACCGTCACCGAGTTTAATAATCTCTCGTATTTCAAAAATTACACCCTCGAAACGTTCATAGTTGTTTACTGCATCGTAAAGTTCCATAAGAACTCTATTTGTGCGTGCCGTTAATGCGTTACTTTGGCGGGTTTCATCTTTAGCGAGTCTATCAAGCTCAGCCTTTAAAGCTTCTGTTCTCTCGGTAATTTTAGCCTCAATTGGATCTATCAGGCCCATCTTTGTTGTGGCATTAAGTAATTGCCAAAGGTTCGTTAGCAACTCTAAGTCGTTTGAGCATTCACTACAAATTGAAAATTCCTCAACTCGGCTATAAAGAGTGTTCAACTCACTCAAATCTTCATACCACCAATATGCTGTCCAGGCTTTTTCGTAGGCAACTCTTAGGCGTTGCTGACGTTTCCCATACTTTTCTGCAAGTCGTTCAGCACGTGAGAAACGACCTTCTATTTCTACACGAGGAAGCTCTAATCCGCGTGCAAGTAAAGCAGCCTGCAAACAGTCTTCAACTAATTGGTATTCAACCCCGGAATATCGATTTGGTTCCTCAATTAGCTCTTCAAGTTCTCTTAGTTCAGCATCTCTTTCTGTATCCCTAGGCCCCAACCTCTTATTAATAACCTCTTTATGGCCCGTAAGATTAAGGGTATCAATTGCTATTTGTATCCGGCCATGTTCAAACACACATTTGACTATCCAATTTCGGTCAAGAATACGTACATTCAGGTCATAATTCTTGTTGAGTGAATCTTCGATCTCTGCCCGAGATTTATCTTTTACGAATTGATTTGTAATGAAATAGATGAATTTATAGTTCCTACCGGTACTAACAATCTTGTTTACATCTGATTGAACCTTCGAGCGCCAGTCCTTCTTTGCACTAAAAGCAAAAGCCCATCTTTCTTGAGCCACTTTCTGAACTATACCTTCATACCATCGGGCTGCTATCTCATCAGCTACTGGATAAGTTTCTGCATCGACTTTGCTATCGCCGCCACCTGACGGGCCTGTTTGTGGCAACAAATTGGGGCACAACTCTTTTTCCGCCAAACGACGACAAAAATGCTCGAATTCATTCTCTTGCTTTCTAGATGTAAGTGTGTTCAGAAAGTATTCGAATTGCTCACGACTGATTAGTGGTTCAGCAAGATATTTGGAATCTGAAAAGAGCTCTGGGCGCCGTCCACGCATGAACTCTTTTGGACTGAAGCTTTTAAAACGCGACTGCCAGGATAGCTTCGCCAACGGTTCCTCAGATTGTTTTCTATTCTTACTCATATAAGCCCTAGTTAAAAATCTCTCTGCTATCTTCAGGATACACCAAGAGTGAGCTTCAAGTCCACTGGCTCAGGCATGATAAACCTTGCGCAGTCTGGCCCATCGCTCCCGTACCAAGTCCTCTTCAGTGGCCAAGGCCTTAATCAGCCCAAGCTTCCCCGCCGACGCCAGGAACGCCACTACTTGGCGAAATTTATGGGCTATCGGCGTAGAGGCCAACTCCTCCCTTTCAGCGGTATTGACTGTCTCCCACCGCCTCTTGTAAGACTGGGCCTCTTCCTTGGTCAGACGGCTATCTGATCTTTTGCCAGAGGCGGCCTCCATTTCCAGGAGCCGCTTCAAGAGAAAAGGCTGGGGCCGCCGCCGACCGTTTTCCCATTGATTGATGGTGCTGAAGGTCACCCCCACTTCGTGGGCGAACTGCTTCTGGGTCAGCCCCAATCGCTGCCGCAGGTCTCTGATTAAAGCAGGAATATAAATGGCAGTCGTACCCAATCACTCTCGGCCATATTTGAAGTATTATATTATCCGTCAGGGTAGAATCAATGCGGATAACTTAGCCGTGGTGATTATCTGAGCAATTTTCCTTGCAAATATGCAATCAAAATGCATAATTACAAGCTTTCTCCGGTTATCCTCGGTCCCTCAGCCTCATTGGTCGGCAGCGAATTTTTCGCTGGGGCCTAGCCATAAAACCTATACGCTCGATTTCAGCCTAAACTGAATTTTCACCAAGTGGTGAACATGCCGAAATTAGTGAAAAGAAATTATCTTGCAACGAGTAACGATATTCGTTACATTTTTTATGCATGATCAAAACCTTCGCACAGCCGTGGCTGGAAGAGTTCTGGCACTCCGGCAAATACAAGCGGGTACCATCGGAGCTTGAAGCCAGGCTGCTGCGGAAAATGGACATGGTAAACCGGGCGGTGGCCCGAAAAGATTTGCAAGCGCCGCCTTCCAATCGTCTTCATGCCTTACATGGCAACCGAGAGGGGCAATGGGCCATCTCGGTCAGCGGTTCCTGGAGGCTGTGCTTCCGGTTTGAAGAAGGCAATGTTTACGATCTGGAACTGGTGCAATACCATTGAGAGGAGGAGGCCATGTTACCCCGAAACCGGCGTCCCACGCCGCCTGGAGAAATCCTGCGGCATGAATTTTTGGAGCCTTTAGGCCTGAGCCAGAAGGAACTGGCAGAGGCTTTGGGCATCACCCGGGTGCGCCTGAGCGAGATCCTCCGGGGCAAACGAGCGATTACCCCGGATACGGCCTTTCGCCTGGCTCGGTTCTTCGACACCACCCCTGAGTTTTGGCTCGGCTTGCAGACGGATGTGAGCCTATGGGACACCCTTCAGGCCCACGGTAGGGAATACGAGAAGATTAAGCCGGTGAAGACGGCAGCTTGATTAAATGTCATATGACATAGAACCCAGACCCCTCTAGCGCATCGGTCCCCTGGCCTGGTCGAAGGCGGCCCGGACGGTTTTGGCCAAATGAGCCGCCGTTCCCGTACCCCAATAATGCAGAAAGAAGATTCGGGGCTCCTCGGTCAGCATGTGATTATGGACCGCCACGATATCCACGCCTCCTTGCCGCAGCGCCTGGATGACCCGGGGGACTTCCCGGGCAGTCATGACGATATCCCCGGCTACATGGGCCCGGTCATCGTTGCCCATAAAAGCGGCCCAGGAATTTACCCCCATGCTGGAGGTCAGCTCCATCCCGGACATGGTGATTCCGGCACGGCCCACGGTGATCTTGAATACGCCGCCCCCAAGCTGGCCCGGATGACCGATGATCTGCTCAATCTTCCTGGTGTCCAGCGGCAAAGCCGGTGAGGGGGAAGCAGGGGCAGGCGGCATGGGAGTGGCTGTTTGGCTGAGGGCTTTCCTGATGCCTTCAGCCAGGGTCTCCGGCGATCCTTTTCCATCGATGTGCATGAACATGATGCGAGGCTGCTCACTGAGAAAGTGATTGTGCAAGGCGGTTACCTGGATGCCCGCGGTACCCAGGGTCGAAATGACCGGGTTGACCTCCCGCTCCAGAAGCACGAGATCGCCCATGACCATGGCTTTATCACCCATTTTCACCCAGGCCGTCCAAGAAGTAAAACCCAAGCCGGTTGGAACCGGTTCGCCGGCAATGGACACCTTTAAATCGGTCCGGGGAAAGCGGACCACCAATGCCCCTTCCTGCATCTGCCCTTTGGCTCCCAGAATCTTTTCCACCGCCGGGAAATCCACGGCTGCCCGAACAGGTTGCCAGCCGGCCGGAAAAATCAGGAAAAAAGCCCAAAGGATGCAAATCTTGCAGATTTCCTTCAATGCCCTTGTCTTACTCATGGCCAATCCTCCCGTTAAGTCTCAAAAAAGAAGCCGGTAAATCAACCCCAAGGTGGCCGCGCCGGCAACTACGGGAATGATGTCCAGCTTAAACCGTTGCATGGCGATGAAAGAAACAACGGTTACGCCCAGTGCAAACCAATCGATCCCTTTGCTGTTGGGAACCAGGACATTCAGGCCGAACCACACCGCCAGGTTCAGGACCACGCCCACCACCGCCGCAGTGATGGCGGTCAGGGCTCCTGAGAGGAAGAGGTTGTGGCGGATGCGCTCCATGTAAGGCGCTCCCAGAAAAATCCAGAAGAAGCAGGGCATAAAAGTGAAATAAGTGGCGGTGAGGCCGCCCAGCACTGCGCCCCCGAGGCCCAGGTCCTGGGCCTGGTGCCAGCCGGCCATGAAGCCCACGAATTGAAGCACCATGATGAGCGGTCCCGGGGTGGTTTCGGCCAGCCCCAGGCCGTCGATCATCTGGCCGGCGCTCAGCCAGGCATAATGCTCCACTGCCTGCTGAGCCACGTAAGGGAGGACCGCGTAGGCGCCGCCGAAGGTGACCATGGCCGCCTTGCTGAAGAACAGGCCTTCTTGAAAGAGCACGTCTCCCAGCCCCCGCCAGGCTCCTAAAAAAAACAGGGGGACCACCCACAAAGCCAGACAAACCGTCGTGACCCTGAAAGCCCGCCCCCAGGAAGGTCGGAGGTGCGGGGGGAGGGTGGAATTGGTCCCGATAACGTAAGAATAATCATCCGTAGCGGTTGCGGCTACAAAGACTCGGGCAGCCACCGCACCCCCGCCAAGCCCGCCAGGGCGCTTCCGGCGATGACCAATGGGAACGGAATTTTGAGGAAGAAAAGGGCGATAAAGGCTGCGGCCGCAAGGCTATATAAAGCAGGGTGCTTGAGGGCCTTGGCCCCGATGTTCAGGGTGGCATGGGCGACGATGGCCAGCACCGCGGGCTTGAGGCCGTAAAACAAGGCAGCGATCCAGGCCACCTGGCCGTAGGCAGCGTAGGCGTAGCTCAAGGCCAAGAGGATAAAGATGGATGGGAGCAGAAAGAAGACCCCCGCCACCAGGCCTCCGGGGGTGCGGTGCAGCAGCCAGCCGATATAAATGGCCAACTGGATGGCCTCCGGCCCGGGCAGGAGCATGCAGTAATTGAGCGCCTGGAGGAAGTGGCTGGGGCTGATCCAGCGCCGGCGCTCCACCAGTTCGGTGTGCATGATGGCGATCTGGCCGGTGGGGCCGCCGAAGCTGATGAAGCCCAGTTTGACCCAGAAACCCAAGGCCTCCCGGAAAGTTGGAGAAGGAGAATCGCTTTGGTTCATACGCTTTGCTTGGTCAGTTAACCTTGAGGTCGCCAAAGGAGGTGGCCGCGTCGGCCTTGGTCCAGAAGCCGATGCCGCCGGCTGCCTGAAAGGTCTTATCTGTGATGTTCCACATCTTCTCGCCGTTCAGGTAGCCTTCGATAATGTCGCCCCGATGCACGATCTTGAGAGTGAACCACTCACCGGTCTTGATCCCCAGGCCACCCCGGTCGGCCAGCATCTGGCGCTTGCCTTCTTTCACGAAGTAGAGCCGGAAGTTCCGCTCCAAAGGGTTGTAGCGGGCGACGTAATAGTTGTTGGCGTCCCGGGTCCGCCAGATAATTCCTCCTCCCTGGTCGATGGCCCCGGTGCTGGCCCGCACCTTGACTTCAATCACGCCATCCTGGAACCCTACCTGGGGATTCCAGCACAGGTTGAAGACCCCCCGGGAGCCGTCATGAATCTTGGTGAGGGAAAGCACTTTCCTGGGCTCTCCGGGAGCGCCCGCGTGCCGGACGACGGCCCATTCCGCCAGGCGGCCCTGGGGATTGGTGGCTTCCACTTTCCAGCCCGGCGGCAATTTCCCCTCTTCCACGTCCTCCAGGGACAGGGTGAACGGGGTGGCGGACTTCTGCGAAGACGCCAGGGAAACGCCTCCCCAGATTAGGATAACCATGACCGGGAGCATAATGCCGGCCCAATGGATAAAGGTTTTCATGTTCATCTCCTTCAAGATTCAGGTAATCAAAACTTGATGGTCTTCTTGTTCCCGTCAACCTGGATGCTCAAATCCTCGAAAAAGGCCACGGAGTCGGCCTTGGTCCAAAGGCCCACGTAGCCGGTCACCGGCTTTGCCGCCTCGTATTCCAGGAGCAGTTCCTCATTGACAAAACCCTGGACCTTGGCGCCGTCTACTTCCACCTTGAGGTCGTACCACTCCCCGGTATTGATTTTCAGAGGGATGCGGGCCCGTTGGAAACGCTGGTTGTTGACGTATTCAAAGAGGATGAGGTTGTCCTCCAGGGCGTTGATCCGCCAGACGAAGTAGTTGGCCACGTTCTTAATGCCGAAGGCCAGGCCGCCGGCCCGGTCAATATAGCCGGCGGTGGACTTGGTCCGCACCCGCAGGGTGGCGCCAGTCACTTCGCTGTCCCTGGCGATGGCCAGGGGAAAGTAAAAGTAGGCCTCGATGTTGTCCAGAAAATCCTGGTAGCGGCTGCCCATCATCTTGCCCATCATCTTGGCCAGGCCGGTGCCCAGGCTGCTGTGGTACTCGGTGCCGTCCTGGCGCAAGACGGTTCGTCCGTCCCCCGTGACCGTTTCCCAGTTGCCGACATGGGTGTAAAAGCCTTCCAGGCAGGGCTCTTGGGCCCGATTAAGGAAGTCGTAATTTCCCCGGAAGAAGTCGTCGATCATGCGGGCCACCGAAGCTTCGTTGACGATGGCCATATCCAGGAGGCGGCTGCAGGCCAGGAGCCGCCCCAATTGGTCCAGGGTGCGCTCCATGGCGGGAATATCCAGCCCGGTAAGGGTCCCCTCCAGGAGGTCGCCTTTGATGACGATGCCAAAGCCCAGGGTCTGGAGCACCGCGGCCAGAAATTTGAGCCTCAGGAAACGGCCATAATAGGTGCCGATGCCGCCGGCGAATTGCAGGGTGACATAATTCTGGTCGGCAATCTCACCGGCCAGGCTGTCGATGGTGGCGTAGTGGTAGCCGAACTTGGCGCTGAGATTGAGGTATTCCCGGGAGAGCACGGCGTAGCTTGCTCCGCCCGGCAGTTTGCCCGCGCCTTCCCCGGCGACACCTTGCATCATGAGAGTCATGAAGCTCCGGGCGTCCACCCCGATGGCCCCGGACCAGGAGATGCCAGGGTGTGAGAAGCCCTTCCACAGGGCCTTTAAGGGGATGGAGGTGAGGTCGTCCGGGGTGACCTGGTCGCAGGTAGTCAGACCGGAGCGCAGCCCATCCCCCAAGTCGATGAGGTGGAGTTGGAGGGGGATGTGGGTCACCAGGCGGACGGCTCCCTCCTCGGCCCCGGCTTCGCCCAGCCCGAACATCTCTTTCACTGCGTATTCGTGGGCGAAGCGGATGACGTCGTGGAGGGTCCGGCACCCCGCGGGCTTAAACTCCGGGCTTTCCGGGTCAGTGAGGTTCAAGGGGGACACATGATCCAGGAGGGCCCGAAGGCGCCGATGCATGGGGCTGTCGAAGACGTGCTTCTTCCGGGGTGTCCGCGTGGCCTCCGCCAGTTCCGGTATTACCCCACGGTAAACGGTGGCCGTGTCCGTCACCAGGGTGATTTCCTGCCCTTCCTGTAAAGCTGCGGTGGCCTCTTGGGCGTCGAACAGGGCTACCACCCCGAACTCCCGGGCCACCGAGGCCAGGTGGCTGGCAGTGCTGCCGATGTCGGTGACGATCCCCTTGATCCTGCCTATAACCCGGGCATAGTCGGGAGAAGCGGTCCGGGCCACCAGGATAGCGTCATCGGGAAGGCCGGTAAGGTCGGGCCCCTGGACCAGAAATACCCGGCCGGTGGCGATCCCCGGAGATGCCGCCTGGCCACCGTGCAGCAGCACCGGGTGGCCGGAGAAATCCCTGGCCTCCGAAGGTTGATCCTCCACCGCCTTCACCAAACCCAACGGACGGGACTGCAAAATGAAGAGCCGTTCCTTCTGGTCCAACGCCCACTCTACGTCTTGGGGACCATCAAAATGGCGCTCCAGCGCCAGGCCGTATTGGGCCAATACTGAAACCTGGTCGCGATTGAGACAGGGCTGGTTTTGGTCTGCCTCCGGGACGGGCGTGAGACCGATGCCGCCGTCTGCCAGGTTAACCAGGCGGTCCGGTTTTCGGGCGACTTGTTCTCCGGTGACGACCAGGGAGGATTTGTCCACATAAAAGGTGTCCGGCGAGGCTTCGCCGCCCACCAGATGCTCTCCCAGGCCCCAGATGGCGTTGATTTTCAGAATACCGGATTCCGGGGCGGCCGGGTCCACGGTGTAGAGGACGCCCGCGGCCCGGGCGTCGATCATGGTGAGACCCGCCACGCACATGGGGGTGTCCCAGTCGTCCAGGCCGAAGTTCAAGCGGTAGAGAATGGCCCGAGCGGCATACTTGCTGGCCACCACCCCTTTGTAGGCCTCCAGGAGCCCCTCCTGGCCGACATTCAGGACGGTGATATACTGCCCGGCGAAGGAGGCCTCGGAGTCCTCGCCCACCGCGCTGCTGCGCATGGCCAGGCGCACCCCGGGCCGGGTCTGGGCCTCCAGGGCCTCATAGGCCCCGATAATCTGCCCTGCCAGGGGCTCGGGAACCGGGGCCTCGCGGATCAGGGCCTGGATTTCTTTGGCCCGGACCTCCAAATCGTCCGGGGCTTCCAGGGAAATCCTGGCCAGCCGGTCCTCTATTGCTTCGGCCAGCCCCGTCTCCGCCAGGAAGCGATCAAAGGCATAGGCGGTGATAATGAAACCGGGAGGAGTGGGTATACTTAAAAAATTTCCCAGGACAGCCAGGTTGGTGGCCTTGCCCCCGGCTACTTTGCTCATTTCGGGGGTCACTGCGCCGAGAGGCAGCACCAGGTCTTTTCCGGGAAACAGGAGACAGGGCTGAAAGACGCCCTGGACCCCGTCGTCAATGACGCGACACCGGTCCTGGAGGGCGGCATATTTTCCCTCGCCCATGCGGTTCAGGGCTTCCACCAGGTTTCGGGTAGAATTCAGGAGATCTTGGTATTTACCTTTCACCTCCCCCATGTGGAAGGGGCTGCTGCCGCAGTAAAGCTGCTCCAACTCGGCCACCAGGCTCAAGGCGTCATGGTTGTGGGCGAGAAATTCCCTGAACTGCCGGTATTTCTCCAATACCTCGCCTTCGGCCTTGACCAGCAGCCGGCAGGCCCTTTTCCCCGAAAACAGCTCCAGGATGCTTCCCATGGCATATTCCTCAAATTTCTTTGGCGGCCG
>VGSX01000127.1 GCA_016874895.1 Deltaproteobacteria bacterium | reverse complement strand
TGTCCATGGCCTCTGCCTGAGACCTGGTCAAGGTTTTTCCGGCCAAGTGGTGCACGCTCCGTTTAAGAGGCACTTTGGCGCCGTGGGCCGTTACCGCTTGTTTAATATGGGCCACCTTGGTCTGGAGGATTATGCTGATTCGGTCCGTCGTTATGCCCAGGGCCGAAGCCACCACCATGGGCTCAAGTTTGAATTGTTCAGACTTCAGGATGGCGCCGGTCAACTCGGCCCCGGTGATCCCCTTGCCGTGGCGGGCATTCAGCCGCAAGGCGTCAAGATAGCGTTCCCGCTCGTTGGCATAACGCCTGACCTCAACCTCAATTCCGGCCTCATCGCCATAGGCGCGCATGACTGCCCGCCGCCGGTGGAAGCCGTCGATGATGCGGCCGGATTCGTCAACGATAATTGGCGGTAAAGTTTCCCCTGCCAAGAGCGCTTCGGATAGCCTTTGCACATGGCTCCCGTCCACCTGTGATCGAGGATACAAACTGAAATCCTCAACTAATTGGGCTGCCTGCATCTTTTTCATTTAAGACATCCTCCCATGATGAGCCTTGCCCTGCCATGCCTCACCAAGCCGGGGCTTATGTTTTTACAAACCATTAATGGGTAGCCCGCGTTTACGAGCCTCCAATAATAACTTGGTATATTTGGCTCTAAATTCTTGGTCTTGAAATGGGTTGCCCTCCTCCAGGCTGATTCGGGTGGGGATGGTGGTGATCAGGCCGGTGCTTTGGTAAATCTTCATCAGCACGTCCTGGGTCTCCTTGGCCAACCGGGCCCACCCCACTTTGGAACTTTCACTCTGACTGAGCTCACACTGGCGCATGGCATAGCGGGACAGGTTCTCCAAAAAGGCAATTTTACGCCCCAAAAGTTCGCCCTGGTTAACCCCCTCCACCATCTCCCGGTTAAGCCTTTCAGCCACCCGGAGGTCCTTCTGCACCATGCGCCGGGAGATGCCGAAATATTGAGCAATTTCCCTGACCTTGGCGCCTCTATCAAACATTTCCTGGATCTTCAGGGCCCGCTCCCGACGGCGCCAGGAAATGGCCTTGATTTGGTCCTCCCCCTGGGGGTTTTGCGAACCCACAGGTTCACCTCCTAACCTTGGGTCTGGCCCTGCCCAGGCGTTTACAGTGAAGATGGTTCACCACCTCATCCCCATCAAAAACCATGACGTTCCACGGCGAGAAGCAGCGCTTGCAAATCCACAGATGGCACCGGTCAAATGCCGACATGGGTTTCGGTGGGCCGGCATAAGTGCAGCCCCAACCCTCTCCGGGCTCGCCTGCCGACTTCCACCAGAGGCAATATTCGCAGCGCAACCAGGCGGGGGCGTTCATGCGGCTCCCTCCCAACCGGCGAAGAAATATCTCAGGGCGTCCAGGGCGTGATGGCGGCCCTTGCCGGGTTCGTGGACCATGTAGCCCTTGAGTTCCGAGATCAGCTCTTTGCAGCGATGATGAATCAGGAGGCCCGGCCGGCCGTCGGGCCTGACCTTCAGCCAGCGGCGCACCAGCTCCTGGCCCACCTCCACCGGGCGCCTGGGGGCCTTGACTTCGATCCCCAGGATGTCCGACAGCATGGCCCGCTTGTCGGGGTCGGAGGGGTCGGCGAAGGCGTCGGTCATGGTCCCGTAACCGCTTGCCTGGTGTTGGGCCAGGATCGCCTTGCCGTTTTCCAGGGTGGTGCGGTAGCGCTGGTAGTATTCGTCCAGCACCAGCACCCGCTCGCCCCGTTCGATGGGCTGAATCCACAGGCAGGCGAAGGGGTTCTTGTAGCCGAAGTCGATGCCCAGATAGAGCTCCCCGCCGGGGCGGTAGTCGAAGATGGCCAGATTGCGGTTCATTTCAGTTCTCCTTGCCTCGCCGCACCACGCCATGCCTTGCCAAGCCTCGCCCCGCCGGACCTTGCCATGTTCGACTCATCACTTCAAATCCTTCCCTTTGATGCCGGTTGCCGTCATGAATGCCGAAGCCGCCTTTCGCTTCAGCACCGCCTCTGCCTGGTAGGACAGGCTGCCGTTCGGGAAAACGACTCCGTTAGCTTTGAGCACCTGGAACCCACTGATCGCCGCCAGGGAGTTCACCTGGGCCAGTTCGGCCCAGTCGTCGAAATCGACCCTGGTCTGCTCCCAGATCTTTTCCAGGTCAATCTCCTCCCCTGGCTCCGGCGGAAGAACCTTTTTCACCCGGGGCCAGGTGGCGGCCAGGCGGAAGAGGGTCTGGTCCTGGGCCAGCAGGGCCGCCCCCAGGAAGCCCTGGGGATCGTCGGAGCCCCGGTAGGGAAGCAACGCTTCAGCCCAGCCCATGACAAACCTCCTGGGAGCTTTCGCCGTCCTGCCGGGCTTCCTCCTCCTTCAGTTGCTCTAAACCGATGCGGGCCAGTTCCATGAGCTTCAGGAAGGCGGCGGCGGAATTCTTGATCTGGCAGCGTTTCTTGATCCGCACGATGAGGTCGAAGAAGGCGTCGTAGGCGTTGAGATTTGCCAGGTACACCGCATCCCCGGCAAAGGCCGCGGAGGTTTCCTTGAGCAGTTGGTCCAGGTCCTCCAGTTCCTCGGGGAGGAACAGAAAGCTGGTCAGTTTGTAGCGCAGACGTTGCTCGGTGATGGCCGCGAACTGGATGCCCTGGAGGGCCTTGAGGGTGTCGGAGTCCAACCCGGCGTACATCCGAGCCTGCACGTCCTTGATGCTCTCCCACAGTTCTTTCAGGATCACCAGGTCATCCTGGCCGGCGATGGCGTTGTGGGAAAGCTGAATAGCCAGGCGCTCGTCCATGTCCTTTTCGTCTGCGATTACCAGCACCAGGACCTGCTCCACCCCGGCTTGCCGGGCGGCCATGACCCGGTGGTTGCCGGAGAGGACCCGGAGTTTGCCGTCCTTTTCCCGGTAGCACAGGGGCAGAGAGGACAGGTTCCCGTCCTTTTTGACGTTTTCCACCAGGGTCTGGAACTGCTCCGCCTTCATGTAGCGGGCATTTTTCTCCAGGAGCTTGAGTTCGCCCGGTGCCGCCAACTCCAGCCGGTAGGGGAAAAGCCCCGAAAGCTTCTCGTTGAGCAGGTTCAGGACTTCTCGAACTTCTTCAGCCATAAGGGGATGACCTCGCTTAAATCCAGGATGCCCATGTCGGTCTCGTAGACCAGCTTGCCCGGGTCCCGCCGGGCCAACTGGTAGAGGCCCCGGTATTTCATGGACACCGGCTTGTCCGTGAAGACCATGGTGCGGCACTTGGGTATCTCCAGGAGAAATTTCTCTTCCAGCAACCGCCGCACCTCTCGGGTCTGGGTCACCAGGAGCAGGAGCTTGGCCAGGCGCCGGTAACGGCCGGAGTTGACCACGAAGTCGGCCAGGAGGTAGACGTCGCCGCCCCCCTGCATCCGGGAGTAGATCAGGAAGCCGAAGACCTTCCCGTCTACCGCGGCCACCAGGGGGACCTCGCCGTCCGCCGGGATGCCCACCCCCTTGGAGAGGTACACGTCCCGGTAGTAGTTCACCACCCGGTTGGTGGTAGGGATCAGGCTCAATTTGGAGTCCTGCCTGATCTCGTCTTCATCACTCAGCCGGGAAAATGGCACGAATTCAGCGTGGCGCTGCTGTTTCAGCACTCCCCGGCGCAGGGCTTCCATATTGGAATAGACGTAAACCGGCTTCATCCGCGCTTTCCGCACTGCGGCCACCAGGGGGAGGTCCAGCCACTCCTTGTCGTCCAGGAAGAGGTAGTCCTTGGTTTTCATCTTTCCCAAAATAGCGGCTTTGCGCTCGGCATCGATGAGGCCGTAACTGGGCCGGTCCCAGTCGAAGATTTCTTCCAGGCGCTTAAACATCCGCTCGTAGCCCCCGGCGTAGGTAGGGAGAAAAGCGATGGCTACTGAGTCCTCCGGTATCTCCTCCAAGAGGTCGTAAATGTCTTTGTTCGTGTAGCCTTCCAGCCGGACCTCTTTCTTTCTCTCCCGGAGCTTGGCAACGGTGGCCTGGTGGAAGCCTTCGAAGTTGTTCAGATAGTGGGCCCAATGGCGGGCTTTGAAGAGGTTGTCCGCCTTCTCGTATTTCAGGACCTCGAAAAGCACCATTACCGCGGCGGCTTTGGCTTCCACGTCACCCAGGTAAGGCTCCAGCCAGGCGAATTTCTCTTCCCGGACCGCAAGATTGAAGGGCTGCCCAGATAAGTAGGCACCCAGAACTGACGAATAGAGGCTCACGTCGTTTCCCCGGATTTTCGCCTTGGGAGCATACCGGGACAAGATTTGTTCCACAGTGAAGGCCCCGGAGCACCCCACGTAAACCTCCAGACCGTCAAAGGCTGGGCCGTTGTTCCCCAACCACCTCCTGGTCTCGGCATTGATGGAGCCGATGAAGGACATCTTCCCCTCGCTTTGACAAGACATTAAAATGCTTTATAATTGACAGCATAGGAGGACAATTCCCATGCGCAATACGGACCTCTCTCCAGAGGCAACCTCCCCCAAAGGCAAGTCCGGACGTAAAGCCCAGGCTGCCCCGGCCCCCCTGCTGGTCTCCGACCTTGGCTGGAGCAGTGAAGAGGCGAAAGAGACGCGGGCCCGGCTGGCTGCTCTTGAAGAAGACTGGGACGCCCCAGGGATGGAGGACTATGACCGTCTATAAACGGGGGGACGTAATCCTCGTCAAATTCCCTTACTCCGACCTGGTCAGATATAAAAAGCGGCCAGCCCTGGTGGTCCAGGACGAAACCGTGGAGACCGGGTTGAGTCAAAGGGTGGTGGTCCAAATTACCTCCAACCTGGAACGCACCGGAGAAACCAGGGTGCTGGTCAAGAAAGACAGTCCCGAAGGATTGGCTATGGGGATTTTGTCCGATTCCGTCATCGTTGCCGATCATCTGGCTACAGTCCTCCCCAGGGAAATCGATAAGGTGATCGGCCGTTGCAACTGCATGCCAGAGGTTGAAGCCGCCTTACGTCGGGTGCTCGGCCTCTGATTCTTCTCACTCATCGCCGTACCCCTTCCATCCGCCTCAGCCATTCCCGATGGCTTCGAAGTCTGGGATTAAACTCTTTCACTGCTATCCCCATCTGAGCTTTTAGCCAGGCCGCCACCACCTGGCGGTGACAGAACTCTCCGGGCGGCTCCCAACAGAGGAGCACAACATCATCGCCCCCCAGATCCTGCAGCACCTGTCCGGCGTTCAGCTTGTCCAATACCTACGCCCGGTAAAGCCTGATGAACTGCTGAGGATCAGTGATTTTCACCAGCGCCCAGGAAGGCGCCAGGGGCCGGTAAACCCGTCCCCGCCAGCCCCGGGGCAACCCCCTTGAGATGGCCACGGCCTGGTGCAGGTGTCCGGCGATCTTGAAGTTGCTGGTGAAGATCATGGCAGCAGACCCTCTTTTCCCTTCTCAAACAGGATTCGGGAAGGCTTCATTTTGCCCCCTGGACCACCTCAGGTGGGCTACCTCTTTCCCCTGCCGGAAATAGTTCCAGGCCTTGAAGGCCAGGGCGATGACCTCGTAATCCGGGAGCTTGGCCTTGCTGGACCGCATCCGGATGAGGCGCTCCCGGAGCCAGTAAATGGGACTGGTCTTGGTCAGGTGCTCCCCGGTTTCGAAGACCTCGAAGAAGCGGTCGGCGTCCTGCTGGTCGAGCCGGGAAAAGACGTAATGGCAAAAAGCGCCCATGCTGGGCGGCACCAGGTGCTTCACCCTCTTCCCGAAGGGCACGCTGTACTCGATGTGCCGGTGCTCCTCCAGCAACTCGTAGAGGACCAAGTTGTTGGGCCGGGGCAGAAACCGGTGCAGGGCCTGGTTCAGGTATTTCCACAGGTAATAGACCGCCGCGCCCACCACCTTGTGGTCCCGGTAGTTGAGCAAGGCGGCGATGTCGCTGGTGGACCGCTTCCGGCCCATGTCCAGGGTCTTGAAGACCTCGTTGTCCACCCCGTAAACCACCAGGGTGGTGATGGCCACTCCCGACATGGCACAAGCCCACATGCGGTGCTGGCCGTCAATGAGGTTGCCCTCCTTGTCGAAGATGATGGGCTCGCCGTTCAGCAGCCACTCCCCTTTCTTCATGGTCTCGGCCAGCCGGTTGACGTGCACCTGGGACAGGGGCCGGTTCGCCGCCTTGTATTTTTCAAGGATTTCCAGGGCGTGCTCCGGCGTTATGGTGATGGTTTCGGCGCTCACTTCCTCGGCGCCTTTGAAATTGGGAAACGGTATCACGGCCATCTATTCCTCCTCTTTTTCAAATCCACCTTACTCTCGGGGTCGCCTCCAGGCTCAGACCCAGCACCAGGAAGTGCAGAGCCTTGATTCCGTGGGTGTCTGCCTCCAGCGGCCTGGTTTTCCCTTCCGGCTGGTGGTATTTCAAAAACTCCGGGATGGTGTTCCGGCATTCTTTTGAAATGGTGAGGCCGCCGGGCCTCCCTTCCCTGGTGTTGGCCAGGCGCTGCTTGATCAAGTTACGGGCCAGGTCTTGCTCCTTGGGCGCGGCCGCGGCCGGCAGCCGGGCTTTTCTCATGCGGGTGATGAACTCCGGCTCCGCCGGGTCGCAGAAAAACCTCCTGATCTTCAACTCCTCCCGCCACTCCCTGCCCACCGCCAGGAACTCGTCCAGGTAAAGCTCCTTCCGGTAAAGCTCCCGGAAAATCTTGATGTGGTCTTGTGGTTCCGGGGCGTATTCGGCCACCAGAATCACCGTGGGCTGAAGCAGCCCCCACTTGACCCCGGCATAGACCTTGGGCTCAGGCTTCGGGTTCGGCTTCCCGGACATCCTTCAGGCTCCTGTAGTAATCCAGGTTCGAGAGCACCCAGCGGCCCAGGCTGTCTTTCCGGGCCGCAGAGATCTTCCCCTCCCGGAGGTAGCGGGCGCAGGTCTTCCAATGCAGCCCCAAAAACTGGGCAATGTCGTGGATGCCCACGTAGAACTCCAGTTTCATATCCATCCCCTAAAACCTCCGGTCCGCTTCCCTGATGGTGATCTCCGCCCTGGGGTTGGGGCTGGTGCCCATGATGCGGGAGCCGTCCCAGGAGACGATCTCCCGGTCGTCCGAAATCACCCCGGCCTTCTCCAGGATGTCGGCAGTGGCCGCCATGAGGTTGTTCAGGTCCGGCCGCCGCTTGTCCTTGAGCCAGTAGTGCACGGTCACCACCACCGGCCCCGGAAATTCTGCCCTGGGGCAAGCCAGCAAGGCCTTCAGGGCCACCTTCTCGTAAGCCCGGTAGGCCTTGGACTGGAGGACCACCGGCTTGCCATTGACGCAACGGGCCACCTGGGAGTTCTTCTTGGTGGCGGGCTGGCCGGGAATAATCAGTCGAGCTTCCATCTCCCTCACTTACTCAAGGCGTCGATGATCAGGTCGCATTCCCGGTTTCGTTTTTCCAGTTCCAGGGTGTATTTGACGCCGTTGGCCACACTCCACGCCGGTTCCCAGACGCCTGGCTCCCCGCTCTTGGGGTGAGCCAGGGCCTCGGCCTTCCGGAGGCCCGGCTGCGGCCAGGCCGGTTTACTCAGGGCCGGCCTTGCCGCCCCACATCCTGTTGATGCTGTCAGCCACAGCAGCAGCGTCCCCAGACCTGCCAGCCTCTTCCACCCGGTCGATTTTAGGCGCATACTCGGCCTCCACTTTCTGGATTTCCACCTGGGCTTCCGCGGTCTTGGCCCGGGCTTCCGCGTTATCGGCCCGGCGCTTCATTAAGACCATCCGTAGCCAGACAGCTAGGACCCCCAGGACCCCGGCCAAGACCGCTCCGATCTTTGAAAAAAGTAAACCAAGTAGCCAGTCCATCTCATCCTCTCCTTAATCCGCCAGCCGCCGTTTAATCCTCTGCCGCATCCTGGCTGTCTTAACGATTCCGCTTACGGCATCCGCCAGCCCCACGATTAGGACGAAGGACAAGACCGCGGCGATCAGACCCCAGCCGGCGGCAAACGCAGTTTTGAATGCTTCGAGCATCACGTCCTCCTGTCAGTTACCCCTGCCAGCGCCGGTCTTTGCCCCGCAGGATCAGGGTCGGTCCCATGCCGGCAATCCGGGAGGCCAGGCGGTCGCCGTGCCCCAGGTAGTGCACCGCCAGCTCTTCCAGGGTCAGGTTGCTGGTGATCAAGGTCTCCAGGCACTCCCCGTAGCGCCGGTCCAGCAGGTCATAGAGGGTCTGGAGCACGAAGTCGCTCACCTTCTCGGCCCCCAGGTCGTCCAGCACCAGAAAGGGGACCCGGGCCCCGTAGTAGTCCAGCAGCCGCTTTTCGGAGTCGCCGCTGCGGTCATCGAAGGAATCCCGGATCGACTTCAGCAGGTCCACGGTTCGCAGGAACCGGCAGTGCTTTTCTCCCTGGGTCAGGAGGTCCTCCCGGAGATAGGCCACCGCCAGGTGGGTCTTGCCAATCCCTGGCGGACCGGTGATGAACGCTGGGCGACGCTCTGGGACCTTGCCCTTGTAGTTGTCGAGCGAGCAGCCCAAATAGCGTTTGCTCACCCCGGCCCTGGCAAGCAGGGACTCGATATTCTCCCGGCGGAACCGGGCCCGGGCCAGGGCCCGCTCTTTTTCTTTCGCCTTTTCCGCCTCGTCCCGCTTCCCCTGGCAATTTTCACAACAAGGCCCCCGCCTGATCAGGCTGCCGGTTAAGGGGCTCACCATGGTCTCGACCGCAAATTCGCCACAGTCTGGACAACGGGCCCGCCCTTCGTCATCCACTTCCATCTCAGTCCGGATCGGGGACCTCGACGACGTATTGGTCCCGCCGCTGGTCATAGCCCCGAGGCGTCCGTTGCCCTGATTGACCCGGCCTTGCTCCGCGTCCGTTGCCCCGGTTGTCGAAGTCGCGGTCATAATTGCCCTCCAGCACTTTCAGGCAGTTGGTGTCGTTTTTCATCAGGAAGTCGAAGGTCAGCCAGTCCCTGTTCAGAGCCTTGGCTTTCATGAAGAGCCGCTCCCACCAGTCAGGATCGCCTCTTTTACGCAGGCGCAAGCTGGCCTTTTTCCGGCGGTCATCGGTGAGCTCTGATACCGTGGGCCGGCAGCCCAACTCGTTCCAAAGCTTCATCAAACCGGCAGGCTTTAAACGCGAAGGAGGAGAAGCGGCAGGGGGGTCATCGGCCTCGCCGATGACACAGGCGCTAGCCTGTATATTCTCTTCCCTTCCCTTAACTTCTCTTAACTTAACTTCGTCCGGAGTACTCAGTGAGCCCTCATTGAGT
>VGSX01000126.1 GCA_016874895.1 Deltaproteobacteria bacterium | reverse complement strand
TTCCATGGAGAACAGAGATCGCCCATGAACAGAGTTTCATCTTATTTTTATCGGCAGAATGTTCAGATATTTAAACATTAGATACAAATTTTTTAACTTTTTCCGGGGTTGAGAGCAAATTGTCTTTTATATTACATCGATGTTCGGTTTTTGCACCCCTCCAATGTCAATAAAAAGCCTTTCACCCTGTTTTTGTGTTCACATTTCTAAACATCCCCTGTGAAGCGGCCTTTACCCTTAGCAGCAGTTCTAGTAATACACCACCTTCTGGATGGCCCGGCTGATGCGAAAGGCATCGGGCAAATAGTGATCTTCCAATTTTAACAGAGGCACGATGGTATCAAATCCGGTTACCCTTTCCAGCGGTGCGGCCAGGGACAAGAAAGCCTTTTCGTTTATTCGGGCAATGATTTCTGCGGCCAAACCGCAGGTGCGACAGGCCTCGTGGACGATGACCCCCCGGCCGGTTTTTCTGATGGACGCCACGATGGTCTCGTCGTCCATCGGAGAAATAGTCCTAAGATCAATGACCTCCACACTAATCCCCTGACTCGCCACCAGATCTGCGGCCCGGATTACTTCTCTGACCATGGAGCCCCAGGCTACTGCCGTCACCGTCTCGCCGGTCCTGATAACCTTGGCCTGGCCCAACGCAATGACATACTCCCCACTGGGAACTTCTTCCCGCACAGCGCGGTATATGCGCTTGGGTTCCAGAAAAATTACCGGATCAGGATCTCTCAGGGCTGAGATCAGAAGTCCTTTGGCATCATAAGGAGTTGAGGGAATGACTACTTTGAGGCCGGGAATATGGGCCAGAATCGCTTCGGTGCTCTCGGAATGGTGCTCCGGGGCGTGAATTCCGGCGCCATAGGGCAGGCGTACCACCATGGGCATCGTGTGGCGTCCCCGGGTGCGGTTCCGGTAGCGGCTGACGTGACAGATGAGTTGATCCAGGGCCGGCGGCAGGAACCCCATGAATTGGATTTCCGGCACCGGTTTGAAGCCTCCCAAAGCCAGTCCCAGTGCCGCCCCCATAATACCGGCCTCCGCCAGGGGCGTATCCACCACCCGTTCCGGGCCGAATTCAGCCTGGAGACCGTCGGTAACCCGGAAGACCCCACCCAGCTGGCCCACGTCCTCCCCCAGGATTATAATAGTTTCGTCCCGGGCCATTTCCTCCCTCAGAGCCAGATTGATGGCTTCCACCATATTCAAGTTAGCCACCGGCTGATTCTCCCCGGGCCGCCAGGATGCGATGCAGGTATTCTTTCTGAAAAGCCACATACGGGGGCATCTGGGCATAATGGTAATCAAAGATATCATCGGGATTCAGGGAGATGGCCGCCTCCGCCTCCCGGGCGGCATCCTTGGCCATCCCCTCATATTTGACCACGCGATCTTGTTCGCTGTCCTCGGTGATCAAACCCTGTTGTGTTAGATAAATCCTGAGCCGACGGAGGGGATCGTACGGTTCCTGGGCTTTTAATTCTTCCAGGGGGCGGTATCGGCTCGGATCGTCGGCCGTGGTATGTGGTCCTAACCGGTAGGTCTGGGCCTCTATGAGGGTGGGCCCCTCCCCTGCCCTGGCCCGGGCCGCTGCCGCCGCCGTAACCGTATATACTGCTAACAGATCGTTGCCGTCCACCATAATACCCGGAAAACCATAGGCCACCGCCTTTTGCGCCAGAGACGCGGCAGCAGTCTGGACCCGCCGGGGCACCGAAATGGAATATTGGTTGTTCTGGCAGAAAAACACACAGGGGATGGTAAAAACGCCAGCGAAATTCATGGCTTCATGAAAGTCGCCTTTGGACGTGGCGCCGTCGCCGAAATAAATCAGGGTCATGGTATGATCCTGCTTTAACTTCCCGGCCCAGGCAAGGCCGACGCCATGCAGCGTTTGAGTGCTCACCGGGGCACAGATGGGCAATACCTTGACCTCCGAAGGGTAATGACTCCCCCATTCACTGCCCATCCAATACATATAAATCAACTTTATCGGCACACCCCGCAGCAGCATGGCCCCCGTCTCCCGAAAGGACGGCACCAGCCAGTCCCCCGGCTGTAGAACCGCAGCACTGCCGATATTCGCCGCCTCCTGACCCAACGTGGGGGCATAGGTCCCCATCCGTCCGGCCCGTTGGAGGGTGAGGGCTTGCTGATCCGCCACCCGCAGCATAACCATGCGGTCATACAATTCCAAGACCAGCTCATCAGTAAGCCCGGGGGGCCGCAGTTCCTGGGCGACGATAACCCCCTGATGATCTAATATCTCGCACCTTTTCCCGCTCAACGGGTCAAAATCTGCCAGATTCATAGCCATCCTTTGTCAGTCGCAGGGCTTCCCGGATTTTTTAGTCCCGGGCCCACTCCTGCAACATTTCCAGACTGGGCTCCCCGCACAACCATTTTCCCGTCCGGGTGTTGTAGAAAAAAGGCACGCCGCCGCAAAACCCCTGATCATAGTGTTTTAAGAGTGCGGCATTGGCCTGATTATGCCATACCTCCAGTCGGGTCACGGTTACTCCCAGTTCTTCTTGCAAACGTTCCAGGACAGGCTCCAACTTTTTGCAATGAACGCATTCCGTGCCGTAAAATTCCAACAAATGGCTCATTTCCATATCTTTCCGCTCCGGCGGGGCGCCCCCCGATTTCCTCTTGACACAGTTATACCACAGAGTTATCAATTAATTCAGTGAAAAACTTGCGCGATCTCTGCTAATTGGATATTATACGATTATTTTAAGCATCTCGGTGAGAGGTTTCAGGTGCGGATCTGCGTTGTGGATGGCCAGGGTGGTGGCATCGGCGCCACCATTATTAAGAGATTGAAAGAGGTTTATCAGGAAGAGCATGAAATCATCGCTCTGGGTACCAACGCCATCGCCACCTCGCAGATGCTCAAGGCCCGGGCCAACAAAGGCGCCACCGGCGAAAATGCCATAATTCGCACGGTCGCCACTGCCGATATCATCATCGGCCCCATAGCCATCATGATGGCCAACTCCATGATGGGCGAGCTCACCCCCCGCATGGCGGAGGCCATTATGGATGCCCCGGCCCTGAAATTGCTTCTGCCTTTGACCCAGGAAAGGGTCGAGATCGCCGGCCTTAAACCCGAACCTCTGCCGCATCTGGTGGAGCACATTGTTAATATCCGTCTCAAGGAGATTCTCAAGGATGTGTGAAGCTGCTGCATATATAATCAGGAACGGTCAAGAGGAGCTTTTTTTGGAAGACGTGGATATCATTGAACCCGACGGTGATAATCTGCGCCTCGTAAGTATCTTTGGCGAGCAGAAAGTTATCAAGGCATCCATTCAGAGCCTTAATCTGGTGAATCATAAGGTTATTTTGGTGGAAAGATAGCGCTTGCCGGGGATATTTTACCCAAACAGTTATGCCTGCGATTCCGGGAAATGGTCGAAACCGGTCCCGGAAATATCTATTTCCCCCGCATGTAAACGGAGCCGAACTCCGCTTCCAGGGATAATCTCCCCGATACAGACCGGCTCCGGCAGCCCGGCCTGCCGGAAGTAGCGTTGGATAACCTGTTTCTGGCCGGGCGGCGCCGTAAACAGAAGCTGGTAATCCTCGCCCCCCCTCAGGGCCAGGTCCCAGGGCTCTCGCCCCATCAGGGCCGCCACTTCGGCCACAGGACCGGGTATGGGCAGGTTGGCGGCATGGACCACCGCCCCGACCCGGCTTAAAAGGCATATCTGCTGCAGGTCGCTGGCCACGCCATCGGAAAGATCGATCGAGGCCGAGGCCAGCTGATTCTTTGCCAGCACCCCCCCCGCCGCCACCTGGGGGCGGGGATGCAAAAAAGCCTGCACCAGGGAGGACTTTTCGTTACCGGGCCTGGCCAACCCCCGGCGCAGTATTTCCAAACCGGCAGCCGCCTGCCCTAACGGACCGGTGACATAGATCTCATCACCTACCCGGGCCCCGTCCCGCCGCAGTAAAGCCTCGGGCTCGACCCGGCCCAGGACCGTGAGACTCAGACTCAAGACTCCCGGCGAACTCACCGTATCGCCGCCGATGAGGGCCACCCCGAATTCCCCGGCTATCTCCTGCATTCCTCGGGCCAGCTCCAGGACCCCGGCCAGAGGCCGCTCCGGCGGCCAACCCAGTGCCAGTAAGGCATACTGGGGCTGTCCACCCATGGCGGCGATATCGCTCAGATTCACTGCCAGGGCTTTCCGCCCCAGGCTTTTCAGGGGGGTATAGGTCAGATCGAAGTGGACTCCCTCTATGAGGGAGTCGATGGTCCACAGCAGATAATCGCCACCGCCGGGAGCAATGACCGCGGTATCGTCACCGATCCCGCACACCACTGCGGCGGGCGGTTGGCCGAAGACCCGGCCCAGCTTCTCGATGAGGCCTCGTTCCCCTTTCATAGCCAGCGATCCCAGGATTAGGGCGGTTGAAAAGGTTGCTACACCTTTTCCAAGGAGTTGAAAAAGAAGGCTATCTCAGTCTGCGCGGTGTCCGGGGCATCAGAGCCGTGGACAATATTGGCTTCTATGTCCCGGGCGAAATCGGCCCGAATCGTCCCGGGGGCCGCCTTCCGGTAGTCCGTAGCCCCCATGAGCTCCCGATTCCTGGCAATGGCGTCCTCCCCCTCCAGGATCATGGCCACAATGGGTCCTGAGCTCATAAACCCCGTGAGACTGTCAAAAAAACCCTTATCCCGATGCACCGCATAAAACATCTGAGCCTGTGATTTAGTCAACTGCAGGAGCTTCATGGCCTTGATGCCCAGACCGGCCCTTTCGAACCGGCCGATAACCTCCCCGATCAGGCCCCGGGAGACGCCGTCAGGCTTAATCAGGGATAACGTCTGTTCCATTGCCATAAAGTTATTATTCTCCTTTCCCCAAAAATCGGCATTTAAAGATCATTTCTGCGCCTAAAGGTGTCGCACATAGAGGCGGTCAGAGTCAGCTGCCAGCAAAAGCAATGAGTTGGGTAAGTTTCAAAAAATTCCACTCAGCCTTGCGGAGCGACTCAATAAAAATTATTCTTTAGGCTGACCGCTCAGTTACCCCTGTCCGAAATGGTCAAATTGCATGGTGAAGGTCCCCCGCCCCTGGGTGGCCGATCGCAGGGCGGTGGCATAACCGAACATCCCTGAGAGAGGCGCCAGTCCGGTGATAAGCTTGGCATTGCCCTTGGTTTGCAGATCCTCGATTTTTCCTTTGCGGGCATTGAAATCCCCGATAACTTCTCCCATGAATTCATCCGGAATGATGATTTCCACCCGCATGACGGGCTCCATCAGGGCAGGCCGGGCTTCGAGGCAGGCCTGCTTCACCGCCTGCATGGCCGCCACCCGGAAGGCCATCTCGCTGGCTAATCCTTCTTTTACTTCGGCCTCAAGGAGCTTCACGGCCACGTCCACCACGGGATGGCCAAAGGCCGCACCAGCCAGCAAAGCCCCTTGGATCGCCTCTTCCATAAACGGGAGATAGACCATCGCCGGATGATTATCCGGCAACCGGGAAACGAATCGGTTGCCCTGTCCCCGGGCTTGGGGCTCGACTTTGACCTTAACCGCGGCATAATGCCGTCTGCCGCTTAACTCCCGGTCAAAGGCGGCGCTGGCTTCCGCCGCCTGGTTGATGGTTTCCCGGTGCACCACCTGGGGCCTTCCCGCGGCGACCCGGGTGTGGAAATCCCGTTCCAGGCGGTGGATCAGGACCTCCAGATGGAGTTCCCCCATTCCCGAAAGAATGGTCTGACCGGTATCCTCATCCATTTTCACCCGGACGCTGGGGTCTTCTTCCTGCAGCCGGCCCAAAGCTGCATCCAGTTTCTCCTGGTCGTCCCTGGTCTGGGGTTCGATGGCCAAGGACATTACCGGAATATAGGAATCAATGGGCTCCAGGACGATGGGTGCCTCCGGACTGCACAGGGTATCCCCGGTGGTACACAGCTTCAACCCCATGATGCCCACGAGGTTGCCAGCCATGGCCTCATCCAGGCGCTCCCGCTGATTGGCGTGCATCCTGAGGATACGGGCCGCCTTCTCATTTACCTTTTTTACGGAATTATAAACTTCCTGGCCGGGCTTCAGGACCCCGGAATAAATCCGCACATAGGTCAATTTCCGTCCCTGGTCCATGACTATTTTAAAGGCCAGGGCTGCCAGCGGGCCCTCCCGGCGGGCCACCCGTTGTTCGAGGGCACCGGTAAGAGGATTGACCCCCTCGATGGGAGGCACCTCCGCAGGATTGGGCAGAAACCGGACTATGCCGTCCAACAGCGGCTGCACCCCTTTATTCCTGAGGGCGGCGCCGCAAAAGGTGGGCACGGCTTTCAACTTAATAGTGGCCCGGTGGATGCCCTCGGCCAGGTTTTCCGGGGTCAGTGATTCCTCGGCCAGATAAGCCTCCATCACCGGATCATCAACCTCGGCCAGGGCTTCCAGCAAAGCTTCCCGGGCCCGCCTGGCCTCCTCTTCATATTCCGCTGGAATGGGGCCCGTGCGAAAGACCGCCCCCAGGCTGACTTCATCCCAAACTATGGCCTTTTGCTCCAACAGGTCAATGACGCCGGCAAAACGGTCTTCCTGACCCAGGGGAATGGTTATGACCAGAGGATGTGCCCCCAATTTTTCCCGGAGACTCTGCACCGAGGCCCAAAAGTCGGCCCCGGGGCGGTCCAGTTTATTGATAAAGGCCAGTTTGGGAACGCGGTATTTATCCGCCTGGCGCCAGACCGTCTCCGATTGCGGCTCCACGCCGCTGACGGCATCAAAGACGCCGATGGCCCCATCCAGCACCCGCAAGGATCTTTCCACCTCAATGGTGAAATCAACATGCCCGGGAGTATCCACGA
Organism: Deltaproteobacteria bacterium; assembly: GCA_016874895.1. Taxonomy (GTDB): domain Bacteria; phylum Desulfobacterota; class Desulfobaccia; order Desulfobaccales; family Desulfobaccaceae; genus Desulfobacca. The sequence goes on along the minus strand of VGSX01000126.1, from coordinate 2,392 downwards.
TGTTTATCAGGCAGCCCTTCCACTCGCAGGTGGTCACCGCCGAGGTGATGGTGATGCCCCGTTCCTGCTCCTCCGGCATCCAATCCATAACCGCCGCGCCATCGTGAACCTCCCCCATTTTATGGGTCTTACCGGTGTAATACAGGATGCGCTCCGTGAGAGTGGTCTTACCGGCATCAATGTGCGCGATGACGCCGATGTTGCGGATATTTTTTAATTTGACCGTCCTGCTCATGCTCCCGTCCTTACAGCCTGGAAAGAAGAAAAATTCACTGGCGGTGGTATCTCTAGCTGTTTTCAGCTTCCGGCAGAACCCCTTTTTATTTAGGCAAATTTCTCCTCCCTGTCAACCATTTAAGCAGCTTCCGGGCGCCACCAGCCAAAAAAGCCGCCACGGGTGAGGGGTGATACCCATAACCCATCACCTATTACCCAACACCCATCACCCCATGTATTCTATTGAAATATCGGCAATGAACTTTCTATGGCATCTAATTCCTTGATATTTTTAATAGAAAACATTTCCACGGCATGATTCTGTAAATCCACCAACGAAAAGTTGAAGGTGGGATAACGCCCCTCCTCCAGGGTGAAGGCCCCCGGCACGATCAGGTAAACGGCATCTCGGGACAACGGCAGCAGCGCGCGCCGGGGCTGGAAGCTATGGAAGCGACTGGCCGTATTGATGTAGAGGATTTGGTTGAGACTGTGACCGAATCGGGTGACCGAAGGCGTATGGGTATGGCCGTGGCAGATAAGCAGGGGAGCTCTCCCCGAGGCCGGGGCGTTTTTATAGGCCGCCAGGGGAGCTTTGAAGTAGATAAAGGCGGTGGCCCGAGTGTGGGCCAAAAAGATGCGGCCGGCCAAAGCCAGGGCCATACCGCTCCCGGTGGCCTCCGGCAGGTCCGGCCAGAAGACATCGTAGACCCAGTACAGTTTATTGTCCGGGTGTAGCCGCAACCAGTCCAGAAACGGCTCGGGCTCGCAATCCCCCAGGCAGGCAAGCCGGGTTATCCGGTGACGCCGTAATAAATCAAAAAATATGGGAAGTCCCGCCCGGTACAAATGGGTGTCTGAAATCAGGGCCAGGACTCCCCTTTCGATCATGTAAGCCCGCGCAAACGAATAACCTGCCGTCGTCAGGGGCAGTGGTGCAAATGCTTAAACAACCTTGGGACCACAGGCGTGACCGGCGGTGCCTTTTATCCGGTCCATTAATTCCACCAGGAATTTCAAGGCCTCGTCTTTGTCCTGGTCGATGATGATCTCCTGCATCTGCGCCTGTTCCTTATCGGAAAAAATGACAGTCTTGTCTGGCATGGTGCAACTCCTTTCTTTAGGTGAGATATTAATGGGGCTTGAGTCAAATTTAATAGCCACTCGGGGGACTGTCAATACCGTTCGAGCCGAATCCGAAAAACTTTAGGTGGCCAAAGTCGATCTATGGTATTACAATATAATAAGAAGGAGAATAGCATGACCTTATTAGAAAGAAAAACAAAACCGCCTCTGTGCCCCTTTTGCGGCCAGGAAATCGCTCCCCCCCGCCCCCTGGAAGACAACTTCCTCTATGAATTCGACGGCGGCGAATGCTCCTGTGGCGCCACCTATTGTCTTGACCCCACCGCCCGCAATGGCGGGGCGGTCCTCATGCAGGCGATGGTACAGGCCTGCCGGGGCGACTGGGACAAAGCCCAGGATTTGAGCTCGGATATCGATTATGTAGAGGGGGTTATCACGCGCTATAGCCCCCTGGCCCACCGGGTGAACGCTCCGGGCGCCTTCGGCACTATTTACTGTATCCGCCTTAACTCAAAAAAGTGAAGCAAAAGGACTGGCAACTTTCTGACCACCCAGGCCGGCTTGCCGTGACAGCCTCTCCGGATAGGTTCTTTCTGAGTCCTTGACCTGTCAACTGTCAGCTATCTGAAAAAATATCAATGAGTTTACATCCTGAGACACCTAAATCCCCTTTCCCCACTTGCGGGGAGAGGGCTAGGATGAGGTAAATAATTATCTCAACTTGTTCCGTGCTCCGAAAATGCGGGAGTGCGCCGGGTGCAGCAGCGGTTGGTGGAGCGGGAAGCCAGGCAAAAAAAGAAATCGCCACACTCCAGGCTAAGCTGAATCTCAGAGAAAAACAACTCTTCGCCCGAAAATCAGAAAAGCAGGCCACCCCTGAGGTTAAGCATTCAGACTGTCATCATGCCCCCAGACCCAGGGGCCAGCAACCTGGGAGGGCAGGCCATGGCCGTAAAAATCAGCTTGAAAATTACCTATAGTAAATATATTATATAAAATAATTGTAGTACATACAAATCAGAAGATAGGGAAAATTCATGCCCATATCCGTCCGACTGACGGAGGACCTGGAACGGCGGTTAAATTTCCT
>VGSX01000125.1 GCA_016874895.1 Deltaproteobacteria bacterium | reverse complement strand
TCGCAGGTGGGCCTGACGCATGGCCGCATTAATGGCCAGGGCCAGGGCCAGAGCCTCCTTCCCGGCCTCGCCGCTGACCACCGGCTCCTGGCGGCTGGCCACGGCCTCCAGAAAGGCGGCGATTTCCTTCATCAGGGGATCGGCCGGCGGGAACTTGACGGTTTCCAGGTGGATCCCCGGCAGGATGCCCCCGGGCTCACCGGTCTGGGCCACTACCATAAGCTCCCGGGCCTCGAAGTCCACCGACAGATAGGTATGCGGCTGGAATAGGCGGAATTTGCGCATGCTCTTGACGGAGATGCGGCTGGCCGTAAGATTGGCGATACAGCCGGAGTGGAACTCCAGCCGGGCGTTGGCCAGATCGATGGAATCGGTGAGCACCGAGACCCCGGCCGCCCTGATCTCCGAGACCGCCCCGGGCACCAGGGCCAGGACCAGGTCCAGGTCATGGATCATCAGGTCCCGGACTACGTCCACATCGGTGCCCCGTTCCTTAAAAAAAGCCAGGCGGTGAATTTCAATGAACCGGGGATCATGCACCCGCCGGCTCAGTTCTTCCATGGCCGGATTAAAGCGCTCCAGATGGCCCACCTGCAGAATTCTGTCTTGCCGGCGGGCCAGCTGCACCAGCTCCTCGGCCTCGGCCACGGTGGTGGCCAGGGGTTTTTCGGCCAGGACATCCACCTGGTGGGTAAGACACTCCTGCACCACGGCATAATGCTGGGTGGTGGGCACGGCCACGCTCACGGCCTGGACCAGGGGCAGCAATTCCCGGTAGTCCGTGAACGCTCTGGTCTGGCACTCCTGGGCCACCTGAGCCGCCTTGCCAGGGTCGATATCCACCACGCCGACAAGCTCGGCGTTTTCCAGGGCCGCATACTTCTGGGCATGGAAGCGGCCCAGATATCCCACCCCGATAACTCCTGCCTTAATCTTTGCCATATTCGGATATCCCCTGAGCTATTTCACCACGTCGGCTTTCAGTTTGCAGTATCACACTTTGAGCAAAATCCGGGGATTAAAGACCGATTTCCTTCGCCAGTTGATTGTGGAATAACTGGGAGGCCTCCTTGTTGCCCATGAAGCCGCCGACGCGAATCCCCACCGAGGTGATGTTGTTGGGTAAAGCCTCCATGTTGATCTTGACGTCATCCCCGTTCTGATCCACGCCCAGGAGGCTGGCCTTCATGGGGGTGACTTTCCGTTCGGTGATTTTAATGCGATAGTATTTAGCCACGTTCTGGACGGCCTGATCCATTTCCGCCAGAGAACGGGGATAATCCCGGATCATGGTGCCCTCCATCCACTTGTAGCCGGCCATGGCGCCGGTGGCTCCGGCCCCAACCAACGCGGTCTCCAGACAGCCTGTGAGCAGCAGGAGGCAGGCAAGAACTCCGGCCAACTGCTGCGACCATTTTTTTCCCATCTTCCCACCCTCCGGTGATAACCTGATTGCCCGTTTTATCCCATGGCTCCTTGATTTTGTCAATAAGTTTTCGAATCTTGCGGCACCATCGGGCCCACGGGGAAAAACCTCCCCCTAATATTGATAGGCCTTTCTTCAAGGGATAAAACAAGATAACATAAAAGAAACGATCGGGGTCGAATTACGCCAGCCCCGGAAATGAAAATCTTTTCGTAGGAGAGGATCTCAGACCCGCCCCTGCAGCCAGAGATTTTCTCGGTAACAATGAACCAAGGAGGTGCCGGATGGAAGTTCGGGAAGCACTGTACCGCCGCCGTAGCGTCAGGGCCTTTACTGCGGCTGCGGTCTCGAAGAAAACGCTGCTGCAGCTGGTGGACGCCGCCATACAGGCGCCTTCAGCGCGCAATATGCAACCTTGGCAGTTCATCGTAGTCACCGGTAAGGCCAGGGAACGCCTGGCCCAGAGGCTTGTAAGGGCATACGAGGAAGAGCTGGTTGCCGGCCAAGTGCCGCCAACCCCGGAGCTGCCTGAGCCTTACCAGAGCCGGGTACGTCAATTCGGGGAGGCCCTGCAACCATTTTCGGTCCAGGACCCCACCTTTGAGCTGATGCGGGGCAGCCTGAATTTTTACGGCGCCCCGGCGGTCATCCTGCTGGCCCTGGATCCGCACTTGTCCTCAGACCGCCTGTTCGACGTGGGCGCAGGTGCCCAGAACCTCCTCCTCCTGGCCCACTCCCAGGGTCTTGGGACCTGCGTCATCGGCATTGTGCTGCGTTACCGGGAGTTGATCAGGGAGGAACTGCAGTTGCCGGAAAGCCTCAACTTGGTGATGACCGTGGCGGTGGGCTACCCCAACCCGGCCCACCCCCTGGCGGGTTTCAGTTCCGGGCGCCAAGACGCGGCGGAATTCCTCACCTGGATCGAGTAATACAGTATCCATCAAGGCCCAGGGCTGTATATCCGGCAGGTGTGTGGCGAAGGCGGTTGTGCTTACCTCGGGAGGCCTGGGAGGTGTCCCGGATGCGGGACTGAGGAAGTCGTGAGGCTTCCTGACCACCATTCAGGAGTCAGCAGAGGCCATAGGAGGAGTTAGAGAGACGAGGCCACCGGTTTGTGCGCTCTGCGGATGACTGCAACATCTATTGTTGGAGCACCAAAGTTCCTGGGAGATAGCTCAATCATCCGAACCGCCGGGTATGGACCCGTACGCCCGGTGGTGTGACAGGGAAAGCCCGTGAGGGCCTACCTATGTTGATGGTGTCACCTCTTCACCTGCTTTTTCTTCGGGCAGGCACGGGGGCCTGCCCCTACATCCGGAAGTTCCCTTATTTCTTGCCGGCTTTCAATTGGTCAGCCACCGCCTGGATAGCCGCCTGCACCCGCTCCGGATCGCCGAGATAAAAATTCCTGATGGGCTTGAGATCGGCATCGAGTTCATAGACCAGAGGAATGCCGGTGGGGATATTCCTGGCAACAATGTCCGCTTCGGAAATATTATCCAGATATTTCACCAAAGCCCGCAGGCTGTTGCCGTGGGCGGCGATCAACACCCGCTTGCCGGCCTTGATGGCCGGGGCAATGGTGTCATGCCAATAGGGCAGGAATCTGGCCACGGTATCCTTGAGGCACTCGGTGAGAGGGATGTCTTCGGGTTTCAGGTCGGCATAGCGGGGGTCCCGGCCCGGCCAGCGGGGGTCGTCCGGGGTGAGGGCCGGGGGCGGCGTGTCGTAGCTGCGGCGCCAGATCTGGGTCTGTTCCAGGCCGAACTTTTCCGCGGTCTCCACTTTGTTCAGCCCCTGGAGGGCGCCGTAGTGCCGTTCGTTCAACCGCCAGCTATGGTGGATGGGAATCCACATCAGGTCCATTTCCTCCAACACCAGCCACAGGGTTTTAATGGCCCGGGACAGGACCGAGGTGAAGGCAAGGTCAAAGACAAATCCTTCTTTTTTGAGGTAGTGGCCCGCCTCCAGGGCCTCGGCCACGCCTTTTTCCGAGAGGCCCACATCGGTCCAGCCGGCAAATTTGTTCTCCTTATTCCACACGCTTTCCCCATGACGCAGCAAGACGACTTTATACATCGGCAATCACCTTATCCTTTCTCTGAACCACATAATGACCTTACCGGGAAAATTCCCCTAAATTCTCCTTTTAGAGGGGGATTTTAATAAGTTGCCAACCCGCCATCACCCTAATTCAACAGCATTGAGGGTCAGGGTGGGGGTGAGAATTCATTTATTTCCCGCTCCCAGTAATAATATGGTAAGCGTTTAGCGGTCAGCTTACAGCCATCAGCTAATGCTTTAAATTCAAATAGTTATTCCAAGGTTGCGGATCACTGGTTTTTCGCTTAGTTTCCCTAACCCATTGTTTTTGCTGAAAGCTGATTGCTGATAGCTGAACGCCTACTAATTATGATTGTTTAATCGACATAATATAACATGGTTGAGGTCCTGATTGAAAGTCCTTTGGAAAACCCTGCGGCCCTGTCTTGGCGCGAATAGCATTAATGGAGCCTGCTGAGCCAAAAAGCTCTTTACAGGAATTGAAGACCGGGGTAAGGTTTAAGAGAATTTTGTAAGCGTTCAGCGGTAAGCTTACAGCCGTCAGCTAATGATTTAAATTCAAATAGTTATTCTACGATGGCAGCTCTCTGGTTTTTCGCTTAGTTTGCCTAACCCATTGTTTTTGCTGAAAGCTGATTGCTGATAGCTGATCGCCTACAGAATTTTTACCCCACCATCCCGAGGTTTTTAAACGAATGAAAGTCAACACCGGTTATGTATTTGATGAGAGATACCTGCGTCATGACCCGGGGACCTGGCATCCGGAGCGGCCGGACCGTTTGCGGGCCATACAACGCCGGGTAATGTTCTCGGGCCTGATAAATGAATTGACCCTGATTCAGCCTTACGAAGCTCCCCTGGAATGGCTCACCCGCGTGCATCATCCCGATTATGTGGAGAGATTCCGTCAGGCCTGCCTAAAGAATTACACCATTTTTCAATCCCCGGACAACGGTATCTGCCCGGAAAGTTATGCCATCGCCCGGCTCTCGGCGGGGGGTATTCTGGCCGCCGGTGACGCCATCATGACCGGCCAGGCCACTAATGTCTTCTGCGCCGTCCGTCCCCCCGGACACCACGCCGAGCATGCTCAGGCCATGGGTTTTTGTTTTTTTAATAACGTGGCCATTGGCGCCAGATACCTGCAGGAAAAGTATGGCCTGGAGCGCATCGCCATCGTGGACTGGGACGTGCATCACGGTAATGGGACCCAGCATCTGTTCGAGGAGGACCCCACCGTATTCTATATCTCCCTGCACGAAGACCCGTCGCACTGCTATCCGGGCACGGGCCATAGAAGCGAAAAAGGCAAAGGCCCGGGTTTGGGCTACACCTTGAATTTTCCCTTTCCGCCCCGCAGTGGCGATTGGGATTATCTGGAGGTGCTGGAGGAGGAGGTAATCCCGGCGCTGGCAGCTTTTAGACCGGATTGCCTTATCATCTCAGCGGGTTTCGATGCTCACGCCAACGACCCGCTGGCGCACATGCGGCTCAGCCGGACCGGCTTCGCCCGCATGGGCCGGGTTCTGGCCTTCTTTGCCCAGGAATACTGCCAGTTCCGCCTTATCACGGTCCTGGAAGGCGGATATAATCTGGAGGTGCTGGAGGATTGTGTCGAGGATCATATCCGCATCCTCCAGAATATCTTCGACTCCTGACAACCGCCGGGGCAACCATGACGCGGCTGCACCAGAAATCCTGACTTAGAGGAAAACCATGAACGATCAAGGCAAAGAAAGTTTAGCCCCTGGCATGGTCCTCGGGCACCGGTACGAACTCATCCGGCGGTTGCGGTCCGAGGCTCACGGTGAGGTCTTTTTGGGACGGGATCAGGTATTGGAGGTCGATGTCGGCCTGAAGTTTTTATCCAATGAAGATCCGGAGTTCGACAGGTTATTGGAGTTTTATCGGCGGGAGGCCGTTGCGGGGCTGAAATTGCACCACCCTCAGATTTTGGGAGTCCACCAGTTGGATGAAACCGCAGAGGGTGTCTTTTTGCTGCAAGAACCTTTTGTGGGCAATTCCCTGTGGGAATTGTTGGGTCAGAGCGAAGCGTTAACCGTAAATGACTCCCTTTATTTTATTGAAGTCCTGGCCCAGGGCCTGACGTATGGTCACAAACAGGGTGTGGTGCATCAGAATTTCAATCCCCAGCAGGTGTTGGTCTCGGCCACGGAAGGCATCAAGATAATAAATTTCACCTTTCCGGTGGAACCTCTGGACATGAACACCTTTCCGGAACTCCAGGCGTACATTGCCCCCGAGATATGGCGGGGAGGACACTCGTCGGTGGCCAGCAACCTTTTTTCCCTGGGCGTCATCGGCTATCGCATGCTCAGCGGCGCCTTGCCGTTCCCCCTTGCCGCTGAGGGGGCTTTCCCCTACCACCTTACTCCTGAACCACATCAGCTGGAAACAATTCCCGAGGCCCTGCGCCCCTTATTTATCCGCTGCCTCAAGGGGGAACCGGAAAAACGTTTCCACTCGGGAGCCGACTTTCTCGCCCGCTTAGGTGCCTTAAGAGAAAAATTGATGCCTTCCGGGGTTACTAGAGCGGTACGATTTAAGGAGGAACCGGGGAAGGTGGGCGATAAAAACGATGAGTCGGCTTTCAGCCAGGCCGTGGTTATCCGGGAGCCGGAAGTTGATCTCGATGCTCCCTGGAAAGAAGACGTGCCGGCTTATCGGCCCACTTTCGGGGAGAAAGTCAAAGCCTGGGCGCAAGACCACTACCACCGGGTATTAGCTTTCTTGGGTCCGGAGCCGCTGCGTCACAACCGGAAAAAGCAGCGGGCCGCCATGGTGGGCGCCGCCCTGGGCTTTCTCTTGCTGCTGTTGGGACTCAACTCCCTCTTCTCCGGCAGACCTAAGCTGGAATTGGCCAGAACGCCAGAGGTGTCGGAGCGTGGGGCCTCGGTTTCTCCCTGGCAAGAACCCGAGGCCGCCAAGCCGCCGGTGGATGCGCCTTCTCCCGGTTTGGGGCCGGAAATTAAGCCCGAGTCCGTGGGACCCCTCACCTCTGCGACTCAAGCCCCCCGGGTCTCGGAGATGCCCGAGGCCCCTGCCCCGATGAAAGCCCCGGCCGCGGTCCCTGAGAAAGTTCCAACTGCGGCCCCGGTGAAGGTTCCAGCTGCGGCCCCGGCAAAAACGCCGGCTGTTAAACCCGCCCCGCCGGCCGGGGCCAAGCCGGTGCAGCTCGCGGCCAGACCAGCTAGAACAGCGGATGCCACCGCTAAGGGCAAAACACCGGAGACCTCCGCCAGGGTTAAACTGGCGGCCACCTTCGCCAAGGAAACCGATGCCCGGAAACATGCCGATGCGCTAACCAGGCAGGGCCAGCGGGCTGTGGTGAAAAAATCGACGAAAGGCAACAAGCCTCTGTATCAGGTCTGGCTTACCGCAGCGGCTCCGGCCAAACCTGCGGCCACGGCCTCCAGGCCCGTAACCGCAACCCCGAAGCCCAAAGCGGCCCCTAAACCCGAAGCCGCCAGACCGAGGTAGGAAGGGTCAGTTTTTAACAATAACAAAGAGTTAATCGCCATCCGGAAAGCCCTTTGTCCGCTCGCCCCGCTTGCGGGGGGAAGGTTAGCAAGGGAATTTTCACCTTAAAAATCATGCTGCCAGGGGTTTTCTGGTCAGTGCCAGCTGATAATGTAAGATCGAGGGAAGAAGCAATGATCGTCAAGGAAACGCAATTACCCGGACTGGGCCCGGTGAGACGGGGAAAAGTAAGAGATGTTTATGAATTAAGCGGAGACCGATTGCTGCTCATCGCCACTGACCGCATTTCGGCCTTTGATGTGGTGATGGCTGACCCCATCCCCGACAAGGGGAAGATTTTAAACCAGATTTCGGCCTATTGGTTCGAGCGCTGCCAGGACCTGGTCCCAAACCATCTTATCTCCAGTGATATCAATGAGTTCCCCGAGGAGTGCCAGGTTTTTGCCGAAATTCTGGCCGGACGCAGCATGCTGGTGCACCGGGCCCGTCCCCTTCCCGTGGAATGCATCGTCCGGGGCTATTTGGCCGGCTCGGGCTGGCAGGATTACCTGGAAACCGGCGCGGTCTGCGGGGAACGCCTGCCGGTCGGCCTTCGGGAGTCGGAACGCCTGCCGGATCCGATTTTCACCCCCTCCACCAAGGCCGAACTGGGTTTACACGATGAAAACATCAGTTTTGCCGAGGCCGAGAAGCAGATCGGCCGGGAGCTGGCCCACCGGGTGAGGGAATACAGTCTGGCCATTTATCGCCGGGCCCGGGCCGAGGCCGAGGCCAAAGGGATTATTATTGCGGACACCAAATTCGAGTTCGGGCTTGTCGGTGACCGCCTGGTCCTCATCGATGAAGTGTTGACCCCGGACTCCTCCCGCTTCTGGCCTCAAAAGGACTACGTCCCCGGCAGGTCACAAAAATCCTTTGATAAACAATACCTGCGGGATTACCTGGTCAGCCTGGGTTGGAACAAAAAACCGCCTCCCCCTCCCCTGCCCCCTGAGGTAGTGGCCAACACCCGGCAGAAATACCTTGAGGCCCTGCATTTGCTCACCGGCAAAGGTCTTGTCTAAAACTCTGGCGAGCTGTCAGCACTTATCACTCGGAGGCTGCACGTGGCTAATAACTCTGTTTCTCTCTTTTTCAGTTGGGAATCATTGGGAGATCTGGAAATAGGGCGGCCGAATTTGGGACTTATGGCCCCGGTGTTGATCTACCGGCTGATGCACTATTCCGTCAAAGCGGTGTTGGGAGAAAAATTCGGTCCCGAAGCGACCAAAGAAATCTTTATCAAGGCCGGCCAAGTGGCCGGCGAGACATTCTGCCACCATCTTCTGAACACCCGGCTTACTCTGGATGAATTTCTGGTAGAGCTGAAAAAAAAATTGCTTGACTGGAAAATCGGCATTTTGGAGATCGAAGATATTCAGCGCCATTCCATGGACATGACCCTGACGGTGGCCGAAGACCTGGACTGCTCCGGGTTGCCGGTGAGCGACAAGACCTTTTGCGATTACGATGAAGGCTTTCTGGCCGGCATTCTCAAGGTCTATACCGGCCGAGATTTTCTGGTGGAGGAGATCGACTGCTGGGCCACCGGCGACCGGGTCTGCCGCTTCCGGGTGAAGATACAGGATGTGACTTAATTTAAAAACTTTTTTAGGGACAGGCATAAGGGACCAGTGGTCAGTTCTGTGGGAGGACAGGGAGGCCTCCCCCACCCGTGATAAGATCAATCAGTCATTACTGGAAACGGGCCCCTCTGCTGACCACTGATCCCTGGCCCCTGACCACCAATGCTGTTGCATTAAGCAAGGATTTTTCTTTCTGTCATTCTGAGCGAAGCGAAGAATCTAAATCATCATGACAGCCTAGATCCTTCGCCGCCGGGGGCGGCTCAGGATGACAAAAGGGGTGGAACTCCTTAAGTCAACAGCATTGAGGGTCAGGGTGAGGGGTGTTAAATCATCATGACAGCCTAGATCCTTCGCCGCCGGGGGCGGCTCAGGATGACAAAAGGGGTGGAACTCCTTAAGTCAACAGCATTGCCCCTGACCACTGACCGCCCCTCCCCTTGGCTACCCCAGATTGGCAATCAGGGCCGAAGCAAACCCGGAGCAGGAAAGTTCCTGGGCCCCGGGAAGTAGCCGGGCCAGGTCATAGGTGACGGTCTTGGCCTGGATAGTCCGGGCCAGGCCTGCATGGATGAAATCGGCCGCTTCCTGCCAGCCCAGGTATTCCAGCATCATGGTGCCGGACAGG
>VGSX01000124.1 GCA_016874895.1 Deltaproteobacteria bacterium | reverse complement strand
CAGGCGCCAGACTCCGTTCTTCGGAAACGCTTGGAGAACCGCAGGACAGGCCTTGAGCAGAGGACCAGCCTCAATCTCCGGCGAAAAAGATACTTCCAGAAGGTTAAGGCGCCGCACCCTCTGCCGGATTTCCCCCGGGGTCCCCTGGGCCGCCACCCGACCCCGGATGAGGATGAGCACTCGCTGGCTCAAGGCCTCGGCCTCCTGGAGATTGTGGGTCGTGAGGAAAATCGTGGCGCCCTGGAGGTTGATGGTGCGGATGAGCTCCCGCAAGGCCCGGGCGCTGGGCACGTCCAGGCCCGAGGTGGGTTCGTCCAGAAAAACCAGCTCCGGATCATGCACCAGGGCGGCGGCGATGGTCAAACGCCGCTTTAACCCCCGGGACAGGGCCCCGAAGGGAGTAGCCCCCCGGTCGGCCAGATCGAAAAACGACAGGAGTTCGGTGGCCTTGCTGGTTCGCACCTTCCGCCTCAGGCCATACAATTCCCCCAGGTATTCCAGGTTTCGACGGCAGGTGAGTTCAGGATAGAGATTAGACTCATCGGGCACGACCCCGATCCGTTCTTTCACAAACACCGGCTCCCGGGCTACATCTGCCCCGCAGACACTCACCTCCCCGGCGTCCCGCTGGAGCAGGCCGGCCAGAATCCTGATGGTGGTGGTCTTGCCGGCGCCGTTGGGCCCCAGGTAAGCGAAGATTTCCCCCCGGGGCACGGTGAAGTTTACCTCATGGAGCGCCTGCAGGGAGCCGAAACTCTTGCTCAGGCCGGAGACGGTGATGGCCGCCACTGCTGACATTTTTTCCACTTTAGGGTCGGTCGGCGGGGATGATATACCTAACCTCCCCGACTAAGCTGACTTTTTCTGGGGTGCCAGACAGGGATGCTCCAAAGTCTGGCCGTGGCACTTCTCGATCTGCTGGGGCGGGCATTCCTCCGGTCTACCTTTCAACTCCTCGGGTTTTTGACATTCGGTTTTACAGGTGCACATAGTCCTTCTCCTGGTTTTAAGAATACGCAGGGTTCCAGTTCCTTCGGGGCCGAGAGGAAGTCCCCGAGGGCCTCCTGCCAAAGGGCCAGAGTTTCCGGGTTGAGGCGGTAGTGCATGAAATAGCCGCGCTTTTCACCCTCCACCAGACGGACCTCTTTGAGTACCCCCAGGTGTTGTGATACCGCCCCAGGGGTGATTTCCAGTAATCTTGCCAACGCTCCCACGCAAAGCGCCCTTTTTTTGAGCATACGAACCATGGTTATCCTGGTCGGCGCGGCCAAGGCCTTAAACATCAGGGCTAATTCCCGGTCAGTCTTCATCTGATTTAGTTATTACTAAATTAAAAAGGAGCATGTCAAGCTATTTTTTTTCCCAAAGTGGGGAGGTTGAAAAACAGAACAGTTCCTCATGGGCCGGTGGCCCAGTCGAAAAGCCTGAAAATAGGCGTTCAGCAATCAGCTTTCAGCAAAAACAATGGGTTAAGAAAACTAATCGAGAAACCAGCGATCTGCCATCTTAGAATAACTATTTGAATTTAAAGCATTAGCTGACCGCTGAACGCTTACGCGAGGATTATCCACCAGTAGCAGGAAGCCCCCAGCGCGCAGGTATTGCCAGGCAAAAAAAATGGGGCAGAAACGTCGGTCTGCCCCTTTGAAAAGATCCTGCTCGTCAGTTTATTAAGTTGTCCGGCACACCCCATGCGTGCACTTGCCGCTGACGTGGTCCTCGAATTCCGGGCGGAAGTGTTTCAGCAGGCTGAACAGGGGGGCCGGGGCGGTCTGGCCCAGGGGACAGAAGGACGCATCCATCATGGTCTGGCCCAGTCTTTCCAGGAACTCCAGGTCTCCGGGCCGGCCCTGGCCCTCCCAGATGCGGGTCAGGGTCCTTAAAAGCTGCACCGTGCCTTCCCGGCAGGGGGTGCACTGGCCGCAGGATTCGTGGGCGAAGAACACCGCCACCGAGCGGGCGAAGTCCACGGCGCAGACGCTCTCATCCATCACCAGCATGGTGCCGGAGCCCAAAGCGCCCCCCACCTTGGACATGGCCCCGAACTCGATGGGCACGTCCAGGGCCTCCGCCGTGACAATACCCGCCGAAGCGCCCCCGGTCTGGCACATCTTGAACTTCTTGCCGTTTTTCATGCCGCCGCCGTAGGTGTCGATGAGCTCCCGCAGGGTGATGCCCACGGGCACCTCCACGATCTGGGGCGTCTTGACGTGGCCGATGACCTGGTAGATCTTGGTGCCGGTGGTGTCCGGGGTGCCCAGGCCTTTGTACCACTCCCCGCCCTTGGCGATGATGGCCGGGACCGAGGCCAGGGTCTCCACGTTGTTGACGATGGTGGGTTTCCGCCATAATCCTTCGACCCCCGGAAAGGGCGGTTTGGCCCGGGGATAGCCCCGCTTGCCTTCGATGGACTCGATGAGGGCGGTCTCCTCGCCGCAGATGTAACAGCCGAAACCGGAGCGCACCTCGATGTCGAAGGCGAAGGTGGTGCCGAAGAGGTTGCTCCCCAGATAGCCCTTGGCCTTGGCCTGCTCGATGGCGGTATTGAGGCGGTGCTTGCAGAGGTAGTATTCCCCCCGGCAGTAGATGAAGCCCTTGGTGGCCCCCACCGCGAAACCGGCGATGGCCATGCCTTCCAGGACCTTGTGGGGGTCGCCTTCCACGATGTAGCGGTCTTTGATAGTCCCCGGCTCGCCTTCGTCCAGGTTGCAGATGACGTATTTCTGGGGCACGTCCAGGGGCCGGGTAAAGGACCACTTCAGCCCCGCGGGGAAGCCGGCCCCGCCCCGGCCCCGGATGCCGGCGGTCTTGACCTCTTCCACCACCTGTTCCGGGGTCATGGTGGTCACGGCCTTTTTCAGGGCCTCGTAGCCGCCTTTGGCCACGTAATCATCCACCTTCTCCGGATCAATGACCCCCACGTTGCTGAGCAGCACCAGTTCCGCCGGGCTCTGTTTGTAGCTGCGGAAATCGTTGGTGCTGTAGGGCAGCGTTTTATAATCCGGGGCCTTCCCGGCCCGGTAGTCGGCCAGGATCTGTCTGATCTTGTCCTTGGTGAGGTTGCCGTGCACCACCTCGTTGATCTGCATGGCCGGGGCCACCTCGCAGACGCCCAGACAGGCGGTGGTCTCCAGGGTGAAGAGCTTGTCCTTGGTGGTGTGGTTCAGGGGTACGCCCAACTCTGCCTTCATGAATTCCAGCAGGTTGTCGCTCCCCGAAACATGGCAGGGGGGCGATTCGCAGAAGCGGATGACGTACTTGCCCTTGGGCCGCCAGGTGTACATGGAGTAAAAGCTCATGACCCCGAAGACATCGCTGCCGGGGACGTTGAGCCCTTGGGCGATGCGGTCCTGCACCGCCGGCGGCAGGCAGCCCACCGCTTCCTGGACGGCCTGCAATACCGGCATGAGGTTGCCGGGGACATCTTTGTAACATTCGATGATACTGTCTATTTTGGCCCACTGCTCCGGGGTGAACTCCGGGGGCGGGACGCTGATGCCATGGCAATGTCCTGACATAGTGAGGCCCTCCTTACGCTTTCTCGATCTGCACGGCGCAGACCTTGTACTCGGGAATCTTGGATACCGGGTCCAGCGCGGCGATGGTTAACAGGTTGGCCGCGGCCTCGGCAAAGTGGAACGGCACGAACACGGTGCCGGGCACGGCCTTGGGAGAAATCTGGGCCTTGGCGGTGATTTCCCCCCGCCGGCTCTTGACCCGCACCTGCTGGCCGTCGGCAATGCCGTACTGGGCCGCATCCAGATCAGAGATCTCCACCATACATTCCGGGGCCTTTTCCACCAGACCCACGGCCTTTCGGCTCATGGTGCCGGTATGGTAATGATACAGCAGGCGGCCGGTGGTGAGATACAGCGGATAGTCGACATCGGGCATTTCCGCCGGGTCTTTGTGCTCGATGGCAAAGAAGGCCCCCAGACCCCGGGCAAACTTGTCTTTGTGCAGGAACACGGTGCCGGGATGGTCTTCCGTGGGGCAGGGCCACTGGATGCCGGCGGACTCCAGGCGCTTATAGGTAATCCCGGCATAGGATGGGGTAACTTTTCGGATTTCTTCGAAGATATCCTCCGGCTTCTGATAATCCATGGCATAGCCCAGGCGCTTGGAAATCTCGGCGACAATCTGCCAGTCCTGTCTGGCCCCGGCCAGGGGCGGTATGGCCTGGCGCACCCGGGCCACCCGGCGTTCGGTATTGCTGAAGGTGCCTTCTTTTTCGGCAAAGGTCACCGCCGGCAGCACCACGTCGGCCAGCTGCGCCGTCTCGGTGAGAAAAATATCCTGGACCACCAGAAAATCCAAGGCCTTGAGCTCCTTGATAGCGTGGTTCAGGTCCGCGTCGGAAACCACCGGATTCTCCCCCACGATATACAGGGCTTTGATGTCACCTTTCTTTATGGCCGGGAGCATCTCGGTCATGGTCATGCCCACGTAGTCCGGCAGTCCGGTGACGCCCCAGGCCTCTTCCATTTTCTTGCGGTTGTTGGCGTCGGTGACCACCTGGTAGCCGGAAAAAACGTTGGGCAGGCCGCCCATATCGCAGGCGCCCTGGACGTTGTTCTGGCCCCGCAGGGGGTTGACGCCGCCGCCCCAGAGGCCCACGTTGCCGGTGAGCATGGCCAGGTTGGCCAGGGTCTTGACATTATCGGTGCCCACGGTGTGCTGAGTGATGCCCATGCAGTAAACAAGGGAGGCAGCCCCGGCCTGGGCAAAGAGGCGGGCGGCCTTGATAATATCCGCCGCGGGCACGCCGCTGATCTGCTCTACGTATTCCGGCGTATACTTGGCCACTGTTTCTTTCAGGGCCTCGAAGTTTTCGGTGCGCTCGGCCACGTAAGCGGCATCATGAAGGTTTTCTTTCAGAATGACATGCATCATGCCGTTAAACACGGCGATGTCGGTACCCGGCTTCTGGCGCAGCCACAGGGTGGCGTGTTTCACCAGATCGATGCGCCGGGGTTCGATGACGATCAGGGTTTTATTGTTATAAAGGACTGCCCGTTTGATCCGGGCGGCAATCACGGGATGGTTTTCCGTGGTGTTGGAACCGGTGACAAGGATGCAATCACTGTCTTCCAGCTCTGCAATGGAGTTGGTCATGGCTCCGGAACCGAAGGAAGCGGCCAGACCGGCCACGGTGGAGCTGTGTCAGAGACGGGCGCAGTGATCGACGTTATTCGTGCCCACCACGGCTCGCATGAATTTCTGGAAGACGTAATTCTCTTCGTTGGTTATCCGGGCGGAGCACCAGCCGCCGATGGTCTTGGGGCCATGCTGGTCCTTGATTTCTTTCAGCTTCGAGGCCACCAGGTCCAGAGCCTCGTCCCAGGTGGCTTCCTGCAACCGGCCGTTCTTTTTGACCATAGGCGTCTGGAGCCGCTCCGGGTGGTCCACGAAACCCAACCCGAACCGGCCTTTGACGCACAGCCGGCCTTCGTTGGGAATAGCCCGGGCCCCCATGGCTTTAATGATCCTGCCGCCTTTGACATGCAGGTCGATCTGACAGCCCACGCCGCAGTAGGGGCAGGTAGTGCGCACGGTGCGCCGCTCCCAGGGACGGCCCTGGCCGATGGCGTTTTTGTCCAGCAGCGCCCCCACCGGGCAGGCCTGGACGCAGGAGCCGCAGAAGACGCAGTCGGAATCGATGTAGGGATAATCGCACTTGCCCACGATCTTGTTATGGTGCCCCCGGTAGCCGATCTGGATGGCCAGATTAACCTGCCGTTCATTGCAGGCCCGGACGCAGCGGCCGCACATGACGCACTTGGAAAAATCCCGCACGATCATGCTGTTGTTGTCTTCATAGTAGTACTTGGCGCCGGGCGGGTTGGCGTAGATCGGGGTGGCCACCTGATAGCGATAGGCCAGAGCCTGGAGCTCGCATTCGCCGTTGGCTTCGCAGATCAGACAGTTATGGTTGCCGGAAGCCAGCAGCAGTTCGATGATATTCTTCCGGGCCGCCTCCACCTTGGGGTTTTCCGTATGGATGACCATGTTCGGGGTGGCTGCGGTGGAACAGGCCGTGACCAGGGTGCGCCAGCCCTCCACCTCCACCACGCAGACCCGGCAGGAACCGGTGGGATTGGTCCCCTGCATATAACAGAGCGTGGGAATGGTGAATATGCCGGCCGACCGGGCAATGTCCAGGATGGTCTGCCCGGGTTGGAACTCTACGGCCCTGCCGTCTATGGTTACTGTGGGATTGCTCATCTTCTCCTTCGCCTCCATTTCGGGTAGCTGACAACAGACTTCCGGCCAGGTTAAGTGTATTTTTTCACATTGCTATTCTATAAGAGCAACCCGGCAACGTCAACCCCATTTTACTAATAATATCCTATATATGTCTTTTTTGGCATGTTTCCCAGTGCATCGTCAGCGAATTCATGTCCGGAGGCTGCCAGGCGCGGCAGTTTTTCATTCAGGTAAGAGCTTTCTTTTAACCGCGGCTAAGAAATGCGGATCTGATAGTGATGTGGGAAGTTTTGGAAATTTTCGGGGAGTTTTGATTTATAGCAGTAACTGGCTCTCCCTCTGCAAACATTTCTCTTGCGCATATGTATCCCATAGAATACATTTAATCCATGCTGGAGATCCGCCAGACCGAAGTTTATTCTGATTGGTTCAATAGCTTGCGTGACCGGCAAGCAAGGGCACGCATCGATGTGCGTATTCGTCGCCTGTCGCTGGGCAATCCCGGAGATATTAAGCCGGTGGGAGAAGGCGTCTCGGAACTGCGTATCGACTATGGTCCAGGATACCGGGTGTATTTCGTGCAGCATGGACAGACTGTAGTGATTCTACTCGCCGGGGGCGACAAAAGCACACAGGACAAGGACATTAAGACAGCGCGGGAATTGGCTCGTACGCTTTAGGAGATTGATATGGCAAAAATTAAAACTCGCCCATGGGACGTAGCGGAACATCTTGAAACCGATGAGGATATGGCCGCTTACTTGGAAGCTGCCCTTGAAGAAGGAGATCCGGCACTGGTGGTGGCAGCCCTGGGGGACATCGCTCGAGCCAAAGGAATGGCGCACATCGCCCGAGAAACAGGTTTGGGACGAGAGAGCCTTTACAAGGCTTTGTCACCTGAAGGTAATCCTGAATTTGCCACAGTGCTTAAGGTTGTGCGGGCGCTTGGTCTAAGGTTGCGCGCCACCCCAGCTCACACGTAAGTTGGATATCTGCTGGATACCGGATAACTTGCCACTTCCGGAAATTATCTTTGAAACGCGAAATATTCTAGATAAGATTTGAATATTCAAACCGGCATCTATACCGGAAAATATCAGGAGGTGGGCCAGGAAAGTTATTAAAGCCGTCAATTTGTTTTTGGATTACCACAAAATGAAATCACAAAAAAATTACGATCAGGGCGTATGAGTTATTTTTAGCAAAATTCCTGGAACATTTCTCTCCGCGAGACCTATCGTCAATTACCCCGGAAGAGATACTTTCTCTCTCTTTAAAGTCAATGATGGCTACCGGCAGTTAACCAAGCATACCCGGTATGCCATCCTCAAAGTGCTCTTTAATTTCACCCGCAACAATCTGAATCCCCAGTTCCATAATCCCTGTGCCACACAGATGTTGAAAAAGCTCTGCCGTCCAAGCATACATACCCTCATAAAATGTTATTCGATCTTCGGAGAGAGATATATTTCCAAGGCGATTTTCTGTAAGATAGAACGTAGTATCAGCTCGCCAGCCATTATCATTAAAGGAGGAACTATCATGCCCTATGCGGAATTTTTAGGTCGCTTGGTGCTGGCGGCCCTGTTGGGAGGGGCTGTTGGGCTAGAACGGGAAATACATGGCCGACCCGCAGGTATCCGCACGTACCTTATTCTTTCCTTGGGGACGGCTCTCCTCATGGTGCTGTCCGAATATATCCTGGTGGCTTATCATGGCAAATATCCAGGTCTCGTTACGTCGGGTGACCCTGGGCGCATTGCTGGACAGGCCATTACCGGGGTCGGCTTTCTTGGCGCCGGGGTCATTATCCGTTATAAAGACTCCATCAGGGGGCTGACCACCGCAGCCTGTGTCTGGCTGGTATGCTCCGTGGGCTTAGCCGTGGGGGCTGGTTTTTATCTCATGGGAGTCGCCGTGACACTATTAACACTTTGTGCCCTCATCGGACTGAAGGCCTGGGAGCGGAGCTTGCGGAAGGATTGGTTTGAAGATCTCCAGGTGGTGTCCGAGGACCTGCCGGGTCAGACCGCCCGAATAACCGGAATGATCGCCCAGCATGGTTTTGAGGTGATCACTTTCGGGCTGAAACGGGATGCTGAAAAAAAGGAACTGAATGCCACTTTTCAACTCCGCACGAGGGCTGTCAAGCCTCAGAGGGAGGTCCTGCAGGACCTGCTGGAACTGGAGGGAGTGAAAGCAGTAGATATATCTTAATAAATTAATAATTCCAGCAAGGTGATAAAATGAGTGCATATTGTAAAAATTATTACTAAACGGGAAGAGGGCAGCAGATCGGCCCTATTCCAGCTTTCAGCGTTACGTGGAAACGGTATTTATGATCTCGCTTGGGCGGCGGACGACGACGTTCGTTGTTTAGAGATGGAACAAAAATTATTGCCCACGGAGAAAAAATGCCAGAAATGAACCGGAGAATGCAGCCAAACGATTCCTTGGAAAATTGCGGAGCATACCTATCGTTATGTTAAAGTGGTCCAAAGCCCTTTTAAGGTTTTAAGCCATCTCTTAAAGCAACCGCATATTTTCGGCTTCTTGCAATAAATCATCCCGGAAGCGGGGATGAGCCAGACTGATGACATCCAGGGCTCTTTCCCGGGTAGATTTCCCCTTGAGATTAACGGCGCCGAATTCGGTCACCAGGAAGTGGGTATCCATCCTGGGAGTGGTCACCACCGTGCCGGGGTTAAACCTGGGGACCACCCTGGAGACCTCGCCGTTGTGGGCCGTAGAATAAAAGGCAATGATCGACTTCCCCCCTCGAGAATTAAAGGCTCCCCGGACATAATCCAGTTGTCCGCCCGTGCCGCTGAATTCAAAGCCACCCAGATATTCGGAATTGCACTGGCCCAGGATATCCACTTCAATGGTGGAGTTAATCGAGATCATATGGTCATTTTGGGCGATAACATGCGGGTCGTTGGTGTAGGAGACCGGGTAACTGGTCATGCTCGGGTTATCATGCATAAACTCGTACATTTCCCGATTCCCCAGGGCGTTGGTGAAGATGTGGGTGCGAGGATGTAAGTTCTTGCGGCGGCCGTTGATAACGCCTTTCTTGATCAGATGCATCATGCCCGGACAGAAGA
>VGSX01000123.1 GCA_016874895.1 Deltaproteobacteria bacterium | reverse complement strand
GGTCCGGAACTTAAAGTGGGCGTGCCCCAGCCGGCCTTGAACATCGATATGGATGCC
Source organism: Deltaproteobacteria bacterium (assembly GCA_016874895.1). Classification (GTDB taxonomy): domain Bacteria; phylum Desulfobacterota; class Desulfobaccia; order Desulfobaccales; family Desulfobaccaceae; genus Desulfobacca. The sequence continues at coordinate 9,273 of VGSX01000123.1, read as the reverse complement.
CACACCAACGTGGAGTCCCTGAGCTTCAGTTTTGATAAAGAGAAAAAGGAAATTCCCGTTGTTTTCATTCATGAACGCTTTTCCAAGGCACTCATTCCCATCCCCATCCCCGATATCACGCCCCTGAATCCGCCCCTGGGTCTGGTGCCGCCGATTCCCGTGAAGATCACCTATCTGGAGGACACTGCCGGGATGCCGCCGCTGCGGGCCGCCCTGCATGGCCTGGCCTATGCCTCGCAGCATGCCGATGCGGTGTCGGGAACCGGCACCCTGGATGTCCTGCGTTACGGCAGAATCCTCAAGTCCCGGCGGCTGGTGGGGGTCCGGGGGGCCGGAGCAGCTTTTAACGGCCTCTATTATGTCACCAAGGTCACCCACTCCATTAAAAGGGGTGAGTACAAACAGAATTTTGAGCTCAGCCGCAATGGCCTGCTGTCAACCGTGCCGGAGGTGCCGGTGTAATGGAACCCCAAAGATTCTATGGCAAATATCGGGGAACTGTGGTCAATAATGTGGACCCCATGCTCCAGGGACGCATCCAGGCCCTGGTGCCGGATGTCTCCAATGTCATGTTGACCAGTTGGGCTGAACCCTGTGTTCCGGTGGCCGGCATGCAGATGGGCATCTTTGCGGTACCGCCCATCGGGGCCGGTGTTTGGGTTGAGTTCGAACACGGCGATCCTGACCATCCCATCTGGACCGGTTGTATCGTGGGCAGCGCCGCCGATGTGCCGGCTGCAGCCCAACTGATTCCCCTGGCGGTCCCCGGTATTACTCTGCAAACGACCTTGCAGAACTCCCTGGTGGTCTGCGACCTGCCCCCCACCCCCCTGACCGGGGGCATCGTCCTGAAGAGTGCCACCGGGGCCATGATAGTGGTCAATGACTCAGGCATTTATATCCAAAATGGCCGGGGCGCCTCCATCATGCTGGTGGGGCCCACGGTGACCATTAACCAGGGCGCGCTCGTTATAACCTGAGGCACAGTGCTGCCAGCAGAGGAGGAATTCAACCATGCCAGGACCCTTGTTGCATGTAGGGGCCACGGTGCTCTGCAGTCATGGCGGCCAGGCCCAACCCATGGCTCCCAACCCCAGGGTTCTGGTGAACGGGATGCCGACGGTCACCCTGGTCGGTCCTTACGCCGTGGCCGGCTGCGCCCTGCCGCCGCCCCCGGCTGCCAATGGGCCCTGCCTGACCGGCCAATGGCTGACTGCGGCCACCCGTCTGCTTTCCAACGGGACGCCGCTGGTGCTGTTCGACAGCCAGTCGGTCTGTGCCCCCACCGGAACACCTCTGCTGGTAATCGTCACCCAGACGCGGGTGATAGGTATGTGAGGCTGCGATGCACTTAGACTTTCCTTGCCATTTCGATCATCGGGGCCGCACTGCGGAATGTTCCTATGAAAAACACCTCCGCAACCTGATTGAACAGGTTCTGTTCACCTCCCCGGGTGAGAGGGTTAACCGGCCCACCTTCGGCAGCGGACTGCTGCAGCTGCTCTTCCAACCCAACAGCGATGAGCTGGCTGCCACCACCCAATTCCTGGTGCAGAGCGCCCTGCAACAATGGCTGGGGAATCTCATTCACCTGGAAGCGGTGGTGGTGGAGCATGTCGACTCCACCCTGACGGTAACGGTCCAGTACACTATCCTGCGCACCCAGCAGCAGCAAACCGCCCAGTTTACCCGGGGAGTATAGCGCCATGATCTACTTCTGCTGTGAGGAACCCCGCCGGATTGCCGTTAACAGGCATCCCTCGTTAAACGGCATCGATTTCCTTGAGGTAGTGGATTCGCCTGAGCTTGCCCTGGAAGAACGGCAAAGGACGCTGCTGGTATATTTTGTCAAGCCCCTGACGGTGGCTCTGTCTTCGAAAAATATCAAAATTGAGGGCGGGGAGCGGCTCCGGGATATCCGCCTTGCCGGCGAGCCCACAATCGCGGGTAATCTCCTCACCCTCAAGGTTGTCTCTCCGGGTGATTTCTCCACCTACACCCTGCGGCTGGTCCGGGACGCCGCGGAGGCGCAGCCTCCGGCGGGTATCGATCCGGTGCTGGCCTCGGTCAATTTTTCCTTCAAGGTCAATTGCCCCAGCGATTTTGATTGCCAAAAACTGCGCCAGTGCCCCGAAGATTTCCAACCTGGCCCCGAAATAAATTATCTGGCCAAAGATTACGGCAGCTTCAGGCAGGCCATGCTGGACCGCCTGGCCGTCCTGGCGCCCCGGTGGCGGGAGCGGAATCCTGCCGACCTGGGCGTGGCTTTGGTGGAAATGCTGGCCTATGTAGGCGATCACCTGAGCTATCAGCAGGATGCGGTGGCCACGGAAGCCTATCTGGGCACTGCCCGGCGCCGTGTCTCTCTCCGGCGTCATGCCAGATTGGTGGATTATCACCTGCATGAGGGCTGCAATGCCCGGGTCTGGGTCCAGGTGCAGGTGGGGGTGGAGGAACTCGATCTGGCCGAAGGCGTCCCCCTGTCTACCAGCCTGCCCGGGGAAGCGCGGTCCGTGGTAACCCCGGCTACTCTCGCCAGACTCCTGCCGGTCCAGCAGCCCGAAGTCTTTGAGACAATGCACCCGGTGACCCTGCGGCAAGAGCACAACACGCTGTCGTTCTATACCTGGGGAGCGCGGGAGTGCTGCCTCCCACAAAATTCCACCCGGGCTACCCTCTCCGGCCATCTTCCCCACCTCAAGGCCGGCGATGCCCTCATTCTGGCCGAGGTTGTGGGCCCCCGCACCGGCAGAGTCGAAGACGCCGACCCGGACCGGCGGCATGCCGTCCGTTTGAACCATGTCTGGTTAAGCCAAGATCCCTTGGGGGGACTTTTACAGGAACCACCGCACCACCAGCCGGTGGATGTCACCGAGGTCTCCTGGATGCCCGAGGATGCCCTGCCCTTTCCGCTCTGCTTGTCGTCCCGGACCGACCCGGATCATGGCCATCGCTATCTCTCCGAAGTCAGTCTGGCCTACGGCAACATTGTTCTGGCCGATCATGGCCTGACGCAAACGGCGGAAAGTCTGGGGGCCGTGCCCGAGCCGGCGCTTTTTCTGCCTCCGGACGCCTCCGGCCAGCGTTGTCAGGAACAGCCGGCCACCCCCGTGCCGGTGCGCTTTCGCCCTTTTCTGAAAGAAAAGCCACTTACCAGGTGGACACCCTACGAAGACAAGGTACTTTTCAGCCTGCCGGGCAACCCTCAGCAAGAAGCCGATCTCAACGCCGGTCTTATCCCGGACGAACTGGAGCTGGCGTTCCTTCAGCAGGGAATCACCTTTCGTCAGGCTGCCGTCAGCGTTCGGGGGGGCCATGGCATCTGGTCCATCAGCGACGGCCTAGCAGCCGGGATTATCAAAAAGGAGGACGGGCATTTTGCCGCGTATCACCTGCCACCCTCCGCCACCGCCATCATACGGCGCTCCGTGGCGACCGCGATGCCGGCCATAACTTTACGATGCCACAATACCCTGGCGCCCCCCTGGGAGCCAAGGCGGGATTTATTGGCCAGCCAGGCGGCGGACCACCATTTCGTGGTGGAAACTGAAAACGACGGCACCTCCTTGATTCGGTTCGGCGACGGCCGGCATGGCCGCCGCCCGGCTGCCGGAACTGCCTTCACTGCTACCTACCGGGTCGGCAACGGCAGAAGGGGAAATGTGGGGCGGCAGGCCATCGCCCACCTGGTGAGTGATGATCCTGGCCTTCTCAGTGCGGTGCCCAAAGTGTGCAACCCGCTGCCGGCTTCCGGAGGGATGGAGCCGGAAGCGCTGGCCGAGGTCCGCCGGGACGCGCCCCAGGCCTTCCGGATCCAGGAGCGAGCCGTCACCCCCGAGGATTATGTCCTGGTGGCCCAACGTCACCCGGGAGTTCAAAAGGCAGCCGCCACCTTCCGCTGGACCGGGAGCTGGCACACGGTCTTCGTCACCATCGATCGCCAGGGCGGCAAGGTAGTGGACGATGCCTTTAAGGATGAAATGAGACGGCATCTGGAAAAATACCGCCTGGCCGGGCATGATCTGGAAATAAACGGCCCCCTCCTGGTCCCCTTGGAAATTGACCTGCTGGTATGCGTCAAACCGAATTATTTCCGCGGTGATGTCCGGGCGGCGCTCCTGGAGGTCTTCAGCAACCGGATTCTGGCCGGGAATCGCCTGGGAGTTTTCCATCCCGATAACTTTTCCTTCGGACAGCCGGTATTCCTCAGCCCTCTGTACGCTGCGGCCCAATCCGTCCCGGGAGTAAACTGGGTCCGGGTGACTAAGTTCCAGCGTCAGGGCCGGGATAGCACCGTTGCCCTGGAGGTTGGCAAACTGGAGCTGGGGCGGCTGGAAATCGCCTGTCTAGACAATGATCCCAACTTTCCTGAGCGGGGCGTGTTACGACTGAATATGCAGGGGGGGAAATGAACCTGACCAAAAATCCGGCCCACGACGGGTTTGACGACTGCGGCTGTTGTGAAGGGCTTACCACCGTCACCCCTGTAGCCATCAACAACCAGCCCGGACTGAAGGCCATCGCCTACCGGGTCGGGAAACATGCCGACTTCAAGAAAAGCCTGCTGGCAAGCCTTTCCACTTCATCCCTGGCCGGACTCAGTCGGCTCACCAGCCGGGATGAGGACGACTTTGCCATCGCCCTCCTGGACGCCTGGGCCGTTGTGGCCGATATCCTCACTTTCTACCAGGAAAGGCTGGCCAACGAATCCTATCTGCATACCGCGACGGAGAACCTGTCGGTCTTTGAGCTGGCCCGCCTGGTGGGCTATCGACCCAAGCCGGGCGTGGCCGCCAGCACTCTCCTGGCTTTTACGCTGGAAGAATCACCAGGATTGGCCCCGGGGACCATACCCTCCGTCCAGGTGCAGACCGTGCCGACCGCGACCAGCATTGACACCGGCACCCAGGTGCGCAGCATCCCCGGTCCGGAGGAGCAGAGTCAGACTTATGAAACCGTGGAAAAGATTGAGGCCCGGGCCGAGTGGCACGCCATTAAGCCCCGACTGACGCAACCTCAGGTCATCCACGGCTTTACCACCCGGATCTTCTGCGAGGGCACCACCACCTTGCTCAAACCGGGAGACGGCCTGCTCCTGTTCCCGGCAGGGGCCAGCATCCCCATGTTCCGGGAGGTGGCAGAGGTTATCCCCCGGCCAGAGGAAAAATATACCGAGGTGCTTTTGGAGCCTTTAACAGTAGAACAAGTGGATTTTATCAAAGAGATGGCGCCTCAATATTTCACCACTCCGGTTGAAAGCGTCATGTATTCCGGGACAACCTCCAAAGGCGGCGGGAACAACCCCCACAAAAAAGCGGTGAATCAAGACCATGGCGTCGGCCAGAAGGCGCAGGGCGGCAATACTCCTTCCATGACCGACGGCAATCCCTCTTCCGGGTCGGCGGGCAGTCCCCGGGTCCTGGCTCTGCGGGTGCGCGCCGCGATTTTCGGCCACAATGCCCCCGACTGGAACAGCCTGCCCAATTTTCAGAAATTCGGCGAATGGACATACACAGAGGAAAAAACATGGGACTTTGTGGACGGAGTTTACGCCGGCAGGGATACCAGTTGGGCTGAAACCACTCTGGATAAATATCATGGGGAGGCTGCGGGAAGTAAAAATATTTTTCTCGACAATACTTATCATAGCATCACCAACGAGAGTTGGATTGTTTTACAGGGCAAGAAGGCCAGCCGGGCCTATCAGGTGGCTGACAGCAGCGAGCTCTCCAAGGCGGACTTCACCCTCAATGCCAAGGTGACCCGCCTGAGCCTGACATCAACCGAGGATCTAGATAAATTTGACATCAGGACCACCACGGTGCTGGCCCAGAGCGAAGCGTTGGCCTTGGCGCGCCAGCCGGTCCAGACGCCGGTCTCGGATAAAACCATAGACCTTAACGGCGCCGTGGCAGGTCTTTTTAAGGGCCAGAAGATCATCCTCGGCGGGAAAATTGATGCGGCCAGCCAGGATATCACCTATGAAAGCGGCGTTATCAATAAATCCGAGGTTGTTCCTCCGGAAAACTATACCCGCATCACCCTGGAAAAAGCCCTGCAGCATACCTACCTGCGCCGGACGGTGACCCTCAATGCCAACGTCGCCTGGGCGACCCAGGGGGAAAAGGTGAGCGAAATCCTGGGAAGCGGGGATGGCAGCCAGGGATTTCAGAAATTTATCCTGCACCACGCTCCCCTGACCTATGTCAGTTCCGCTAAACCCGGCGGGGTCCAATCCACCCTTGAAATCCGGGTCAACGACCTGTTGTGGGAAGAGGTGGACTCCCTCTATGGGCGCGGCCCCACCGAACGGGTCTATTGCACCTGGACCGATGCTTCCGGCCAGACCGTGGTGCAATTCGGCGACGGCCGGACCGGCGTCCGGCTCCCCACGGGCCGGGAAAATATCGTCGCCAGCTACCGCAAAGGGATCGGTCTGGAGGGGCTGGTCAAGGCCAAACAACTCAGTCTGCTCATGGAGCAGCCCCTGGGGGTCAAGGGGGTAACCAATCCCTTTGCCGCCTCCGGGGCTGACGACCCTGAGAAATTGGCAGACACCCGCCAGAATACTCCCCTCACCCTGTTGACTCTGGGCCGGGTCGTCTCACTCCAGGATTATGAGGATTATGCCCGGGCCTTTGGTGGCATAGGCAAAGCCCTGGCCACCTGGTTCTGGAACGGGAAACAACGAGGTATTTTGCTGACCGTGGCCGGCCCCAAGGGAGCGCCGGTGGAGAAAGGGGAGACGGTGTATGATAATTTGCTTGATTCCCTCAGGCTCGCCGGCGACCCTTTCCTTCCCGTCTGGGTGGCCTCCTATCGACCCTGTCACTTTAAAATTGTTGCCAAGGTCCGGGTTGATCCAAATCTCGTACGGGAGAAGATCATCCAGCAGGTGGAGGCTGACCTGAGAGCCGCCTTTTCCTTTGAAGCCAGGCAGTTCGGCCAGCCGGTAACTCTTTCCGAAGTCGTGGCCACCATGCAACATGTCAGGGGCGTCCTGGCAGTAGATGTGGACAAGTTATCTTATCGTGACACCCATGGCAGTACCTGCCTCGGCTCACAGTTAGAAGGTAAACAGCAGCAGGTTATCGGACCCAGCCCGGATAACTCCCAGGAGTCCATGCTTGCCGACCTCCTGATAAAGCAACCCCGTTCTTACCTGACCGCGGCCCTCCCCCGGCTTGGGGTCAATAACACCCTGATTGGCGCAGAACTGCTCACCCTCGAGCCTGACCCGTTAGAACTGGGAGTGATGCCATGAGCCCGGACAAGAATAAACTCCTGGAACTGCTGCCCATTATCTACCGGTTGCGAGATGCCGACTCCGGGGCCCTGGAGGGCCTGTTGGCGGTCATTGCGGAACAGGTGGGAGTTCTCCAGGAGAACCTGGAGCAGCTTTACGACGATCTCTTTATCGAAACCTGCGCCGATTGGGTGATCCCCTACATCGGCGACCTGATCGGCTACCGGCAGTTGCACCACGTGAGACCTCAACAGGTCAGCAGCCGGGCCGAAGTGGCCAACACCATCGCTTATCGACGGCGCAAAGGGACCGCCTCCATGCTGGAGCAATTGGCCCGGGACGTCACCGGCTGGGACGCCCGGGTGGTCGAATTCTTCCAGATCCTGAAAACCACGCAGTATCTGAACCACCTGAGAATGGCCAATCTTGCTTCACCTGACTTGAGACAATGGCAGCCTTTGGAGAATCTCGGGACAGCCTTTGACAGCCTGGCCCATACCGTTGACATCCGCCGAATTTCCTTAAACCGGGGCCGCCATAATATTCCCAATATCGGCATTTTCCTCTGGCGGCTTTCGGCCCAGTCCCTGCGGCGGGGGCAAGCTGCCCGGGTTGACGACCGCCGCTACCTCTTTAATCCCCTGGGCAGCAACCTGCCCCTGTTCACCAGACCGGAAGCGGAAGACGAAATTACTCACCTGGCGGAGCCCTTAAACGTGCCTTTGCCCATCAGCCGGCGTCGGCTAAACGAGTATTTGCGCGCCTATTATGGTCTGAATCAAAGCCTCTGTATCGCCGGCTGGGACGATATCAGCAAGATTAAAGTGTGTAACCTGGCCGATGCTGATTCCTCCGGAACCGTCTGGGCCCATTCGCCGCCAGCCGGCCACCTGGCCATCGACCCGGAATTGGGCCGCATCGCCTTTGCCGAAGACCAGGATTCTCCTCCCGTGGTCACCTTTCATTTCGGCTTTAGCGGCAATCTGGGCGGGGGTGAATATAGTAGGGCCGCAACTATCAGCGCCGCCGTGGAACCCGTGGCGCCGGTGCCGGCCCTCCATCCTACCATCCAGGCAGCCATAAGCAGTCTGAGCGGGGCCGGGGGAGTGGAAATTCAGGACAGCTCCACCTACCCGGAGAACCCCGTCATTCACGTAGGGTACGAGCAGGCAATGGAAATCCGGGCCGCGGAAGGTTGCCGGCCCTTCCTGAAGCTGACCGGACCATGCACCATTAGTGGGTACAAAGATGCCACCCTAAGCTTGAACGGCTTGGTTATCGGCGGTGACACTCTCCAGATCGAGGGCGATTTTCATGTCATCCGCCTGATCCACTGCACCCTCGTGCCGGGTCTGGCCCGCAAAACCTCTGGAACTCCCCAACACCCGGATAAACCGAGCCTCATCGTCACTTCCCCCTTGACGCGGCTGGAAATCCAGCACAGTATCGTGGGCGGCCTGAGGATCGCCGCTGGCGCCCAGGCCTATATTGTCAACAGTATCATTGATGCTACTGCCACCACCAACATCGCCTACGCCGGGATTGATTCCACGGCAGCCGATCCGGTCCCCGGCGCGGCCCTGACCCTGAAAAACAGCACCGTTATCGGCACATTGCATACCACCCGGATGGAGCTGGTGTCAAACAGCATTATTCTGGCAGAGGCGGCAGCAGGGACCCAGCCGGTCATTGCGGAAAAAATCCAGGAGGGCCGCGTGCGATTTTCCTACCTTCCCCTCGAATCCAAGGCGCCCCGGCGCTATCATTGCCAACCCGCCAGGGTGGAAGATGTCTCCCGGGTAAAGCCGGTGTTTACGTCCTTGCAGTATGGTGACCCCGGCTATGGCCAACTAAGCACCAGATGTGCCGCCGAAATCAGACAGGGAGCCGACGACGAGGCCGAAATGGGCGTCTGGCATGATTTATATCAACCCCAACGAGAAATTAACCTCCGGCTGCGTTTGGCGGAATACCTCCGCTGTAGTCTAGAGGCCGGGATTTTTTATGCAAGTTAATTACCACGTAGG
>VGSX01000122.1 GCA_016874895.1 Deltaproteobacteria bacterium | reverse complement strand
GGAGGGGGATGCCATAGGCCAGGCAATAATCTTTCAAAGCCCAGTTGGCCCGCACCAGTTGCGCAGCCTTGAATCTGCCGTCGGGGTTGTTCACCGGATCGAACTGGATACTGGGCCAGCAGAAATTGTCCACGCCCCCCAGGTGGTCCAGCCTGCCCCCCACCGCCAGGAGGCGGCGCACCGCTTCGTCGATGGTGACCGCGGTCATGTCATAAGTGTCAATCTGGCCATAACTCGGATTTATCGCCATGCTCAGGGCCAGCCCCCGATGGGAGTCCAGGCGGGGCCGGATAACCACCGCGTCGCCGGGGACATCCGCGGCCTTGCCCACCAGGGGCTTGATGACGCTGTTCCCCTGCACCTCATGATCGTACTGGCGGACGATCCACTCCCGGGAACACAGGTTGGGCCGGGCCAGCAGGGTGTGCAGGATGGCGTTATGGTCCGATGGTTCTCCCAATACCGGCTCTGTCAGCCCTCGCAGGGCCGGCGGGGTCCACTCGGCTTCGAAGTGCCAGGGCGGGAAATCGCCGGTCAAAAAGTCTAATTCAATATAAGCACAGGTCTGGCCCTGATGGAGCAGGTGCAGGGCTCCGGAATCGGTGTAGCGGCCGATGGCGGTGGCCTCCACCGCATGTTTCCCGGCCAGTTCCTGGAATATCGGGACGTGTTCGGGCTTTACCGCTACCACCATCCGCTCCTGGGATTCCGAGATCCAGATTTCCCACTGATCCAGGCCCTCGTATTTCAGAGGCACTTTTTCCAGCCAGACCTCGCAGCCCCCGGCAAAACGGGCGGATTCGCCGATGGCCGAGGACAGGCCGCCGCCGCCGCAATCGGTGATAAAGGCGATGAGACCGTGATCCCGGGCCTCCAGGAGGAAGTCGTGCATCTTTTTCTGGGTGTACGGGTCGCCGATCTGCACGTGCCCGGCCGGGGTGTGGGCCCCGAAAACCTCGGAGGAGGCCGTCACCCCGTGGATGCCGTCTTTCCCCACCCGGCCGCCGCACATAAAGATGATATCCCCCGGGGTAGTGGTTTTTTGGGACGCATCCGTTCCCTGGAGGAACCGGGGCATCAACCCCACGGCTACGACGAAAACAAGGCATTTTCCCAGATAGCAGTCATTAAAGTTGACGAATCCCAGGGGCGTGGGAATACCGCTCTTGTTGCCCCCATCTTTCACCCCGGTGATCACGCCGTCCAGAAGCCGGCGGGGATGCAGATGCGGGCGCAGGGGCCCCTGGTAATCCCGGGGCCCCACACAGAAGCCGTAAAGCCCGGCCACCAGCTTGGCGCCCCGCCCGGTACCCAGAGGGTCCCGGTACACCCCCACGATGCCGGTCAACGATCCGCCGTAGGCCTCCATGTTGGAGGGAGAGTTGTGGGTCTCCCCGGTTATGACATAACTGCAATCCTCATCAAAGGCCCCCACGCCGGCATTGTCCCACAGAACCGAAACCACCCAGGGTTTCTGCTGGGCCAGTTCCAGCGTCGGCTGTTCGATGCAGGTTTTAAACAGGCTGTGGACGGTCTGCACCTCGCCCCGGGCCAGATCCCGATACGTGAAAACCCCCCGAAAGGTATTGTGATTGCAGTGGTCGCTCCGGGCCTGGGCGATATATTCCAGCTCTACGTCCGTGGGCGCTCCCAGCCCCAGGGCCTTACGGCGGGCCTGCACCTCAGGGCGCAGATAGTACTCCCGGATAACGGGAATATCCTGGTCCCGCAGGGCCAGATGCCTTTGGGCGCTCAATCGCTTCAGGGTCTCCACGCTGTCCATGGCCAAAGTGGTCACGGTGGGCTGGTGGTCCAACCGCACCTTGGGCATGACGATGCCCAGGCCGGTTTCCGGGTCCCATTGGGCCGGAGAGAAAACCCTGAACTCCTGGATAATATCATTGGCCAGCAATTCCCGGGCGATCTTGCCGACCTCCGGCTGGGAGATGCCGTCTCCCTCCATAACATAGAGTTTGGAGGTGTAGATGGCTGCCTCCAGGCCCAAGGAACGGCCCAGAAAGGCCTCCACGGCTTCCAGGCCGGTGGCGCCGGGGTTGTCCCGCACCCCCGGCCTTAGCCCCACCCACACGGCCCAATCGAAGTGCCCGGCTAAGGGACGGTAGCTGGAAACCTGGGTTACCGGATTGGTGAAAACTTCCACCCGGACGGCTTCCAACTCCGCCGGGGTCAGGTCCAGGTCAAGGGTGAGAACCTGGATGACCCGGATACGAGAGAACTCCAGAGCAAAATATTCCCGGGCCTGGCGGCGGACGCTCTCCCCTTCGGCGTCCAACAACTCCGGCCGGAGCATGATTTCTAAACGGGCGGGCATGAGGATCCTTTGAAGTGGTTTTACTCAAGAGTATGAGGCGTTCAGCCTTCACAAAAAGCTGAATGCTGCGCTCCGCCCCGCTCTCCTTAATTTAACTATCTTATATTTTAACCTGTTAAGTTACAAGATGAAAAGGCAGATGAGAGCGGCAGGGCTGGGTCGGGTTGTTTTTTCATCATTTACTCAGCGAGGCGAACCGTCATATTTTTTTTGTAAAAATAATTACTGATTGACATTGAAAGAAGTATCCATTATATTCTTAAATGACCGATAGTTGTACTTACACATAATACTCTAATGAGAGAAAACCGCCATCATGGAACCCCCCTGGCGAGAAGTCGTCGAGAAGACCCATTTAGGCGTCTGGATTATTGACGAGCAGGACCGCACCCTGTATGTCAACGAACGGCTGGCCACGCTTTTGGGCTTCTCATCGGTGGAACTTTTGGGGCGTACCCCCCCGGAATTCCTGGAACCTCGGCAAGGTCTGCATTTCATGACCCGCCTGAAGCAGAGCCTCCCCCTACTCACTGATATCTGCTGCCGCCGCCGGGATGGCGGCTACCTCTATCTGCTCATTGCGGCCAGTCACTTATATACGCCCACCACTCCCTCCCAGGGAATCCTCATGATGGTGGCGGATATCACCGAACGGAAGCTGGTGGAGGAGCTGCTCTGGCGTCAGGCCCACATTGTGGATCAGATCCACGATGCCGTCATCTCCGTGGACCTGGATGGATTTATCACCAGCTGGAATCAGGGAGCGGAGCGGTTGTTCGGTTATTTGGCCTTTGAAGCCCAGGGCAAGCCTTTATCCCTGCTTTACTCGCCGGAGCAGCAGGAAATACTCACTAAGCAGGTCATGACCCTGCTCCAGGAAAAGGGTCTTTATGACCTGGAACTGCAATTGCGGCGGCATTCCGGTGATCTTTTCTACGCCCACCTCTCCCTTTCTCCCCTCAAAGACCGGGAGGGCAATATCATGGGCGTCATCGCCGCGGCCCGGGACATCACCGAGCGGAAAATCATGGAAAATGAAATGATCCGCACCAGCAAACTGGAAACCGTCAGCGTCCTGGCCGGCGGCATTGCCCATGATTTTAACAACCTGTTAACCGCCATTTTAGGCAATATCGCCATGGCCTCCCTGAATGCCAGCTCCACGGCGTTTGTCCAGGAAAGATTGGCGGAAGCTGAAAAGGCCTGCCTGCGGGCCCAAAATCTCACCCGTCAGCTCCTCTCCTTTTCCAAGAACGAAAAGCCCCACAAAAGACTGACCGCCATTAGCGAGCTGCTGAAAACTTCCACCAGTCTGGTGTTACGTAGCTCCAACGTCCGCCGCCATGCGGACATCCCCCCGGACCTGTGGTGGGTCGAGGTGGACGAAGAACAGATCAATCAGGCCATCAATAACCTCCTCATTAATGCCGATCAGGCCATGCCTCTCGGTGGCGATATTTATCTCAAGGCGGAAAATGTCGATATTACCGACACCTCCCTGCTACCCCTAAAACCGGGTCTGTACGTCAAGGTTGCCATCACAGATCAGGGCATCGGCATACCACCGGACCAGCTAAGCAAAGTTTTCGATCCTTTTTTTACTACTAAAAGACGGGGGAGCGGTTTGGGCCTCTCCACCGTTTATACCATTATCAAGAATCATGAAGGCTATATCACCGTGGAGTCAAGTCCCCGGGGCGGCGCCACTTTTGTCATTTATCTCCCCGCCATCCCGAAAAAAGGTCCGCTCCCCAAGGCCAAAAAAGTAAAATTGGATTTTGGCCAGGGGAAAATTCTTCTCATGGATGACGAAGAGATGATTTTGGGGGTCTCCAGCGCCATGCTGAGGCGACTGGGCTACGAGGTAGTTGTCGCCCAGGATGGGGCCTTAGCCATAGATTATTACCGCCAGGCGATGGCGGAGGGGGAACCCTTCGACGCCGTCATCCTGGATCTGACGGTTCCGGGAGGTCTGGGTGCCAAAGAGACCATAGGCGACCTGCTGCAGCTTGATCCCCAGGCTAGGGTCATTGTTTCCAGCGGTTTTTCCGACGATCCCCTGAGGAATAATTTCCATTATTATGGCTTCAGCGGTTTTATGCCCAAACCTTATAATCTTACCCAACTAAGCGCCATGATGTATAATGTTGTGAAATCCCGCTGATTATCGTCCTGCCTGCCTCTACAAGTCTTGTTGCCCTATAATAATTAAAAACGCCTCGACTCCCCTCGGGAAACTAAACGAAAAACCAGTGATCCGCCACCTTAGAATAACTATTTGAATTTAAAGCATTAGCTGACCGCTGAACGCATACAAACCGCCAACTGGAAACCTGAAACCGTATTAATCCTTCTCATAGACGTAATCGCCCACCTGACCCACCACGGGGAGATAATGGGGCATTTCGTTGCTCAAAATAACGCCGGGGATGCCGTCGGGAAAGGCTTCGCAGGTCAAGGTGGGCCGGTCCAGGGACTTTTGATGAAAATATCGGCAGGAAATACAAAAAGGTATATTTAGCATGAGAACCTCGCCTGATGGGGAGATAACCCGTCTCGGGGCGGCTGCCGGAATACTTCGGGGGTAAGCGTTCAGCCGTCAGCTAAAAAATACATGAGCGTTCAGCTTTCAGCAAAAACAATGGGTCAGGCAAACTAATCGAGAAGCCAACGATCTGCCATCTTGGAATAACTATCTGAATATAAAGCATAAGCTGACCGCTGAACGCTTACAAAAATACCTTTATGGGGGTATGCACTTAACTGCCCTTTATACCTTATAGTGTATTTCGTGGGGAAACAGCAGCCTGCTGCATGAGTCTGTGGCAGCGCCTCTGTCATATGGCGGCCCATGCACCTCCTAACCGGGGAGAATGGCAGGCCTTCTATGCCCGCTGCAGCCATCTGATTGCCAGGGATCTCGACCGGTTAGGATAACTGGGGGAATTTTCCCCGGCGGCTGCTCAAGGATGCGGCATGGTGTTATAGAACCCAAGAGGAAACCGAATCTAACGCCGACGGCCGCCGCCGCGTCCCCCGCCACCGAATCCGCCGCCGCGACCGCCTCCGCCGAATCCGCCGCCCCGGCCCCCGCCGCCCCCTCCGCCAAAACGGCTTTTCTGGGGTTTGGCCTCATTGACGGTTAAAGGCCGGCCATCCACCACCCGGGTGTTAATCATGGAAATGGCCTTGCTTCCTTCGGCCTTGGTTTCCATTTCCACAAATCCGAATCCCCGGGGCTGGCCGGTCAGGCGGTCGGTAATAATCTTGGCCGAGATGACAGTGCCAGCTTCGGCAAAAAGTGCTTCCAACTCCCCCTCAGTCATCTGATGAGGCAGGTTGCCCACATACAATTTCATACTCATGAACTATCCTTTATGTGCGATTGTCCGCATAAATGGAGAAAATGCAATTTAATGAGAAAACGAGAAGATGGGAGCCCGAACCCCGAGTTTCTCTATTCTCCGCAGGTGGATTCCGGTGCTTCGGGTTTTGGCTGGTCTTTATGCTGGCGGCGTTTGAGTTTTTCTTCCTGTTTTTTCTGTCGGGCAATTTCCTTAGCGCGTTTTTCCTGACTGAATTTATTGCGCGCCACGTCACCCTCCATATTCCAACAAGATGATGGAACTCCGGAGGATAACTCCTCCGGAGTTCGCGAAATGAGACTCGATTATCCGATTTTCACCACATTCTGTGCCTGGAGGCCCTTTTGACCTTGGACAACCTCAAATTCTACTTCGTCGTTCTCTGCCAGTGACCGAAAACCTTTGCTCTGGATGGAGCTGTGATGGACAAAGACATCGGGGCCATTTTCCCGGGAAATAAAACCGAACCCCTTGGAATCGTTAAACCACTTCACCCTGCCTGTTTCCTTCATTAAAACCCTTCTCCTACAAAAAAAGTTGAGTTGCCCTCCTGCCAGCAGAGCAGGAGGAGAGTACATGAAAAAAAAGAAGGGTAAACGCATACCCTCCCGATTTTTCTTCAGGACATTCCCCCCCCGAATTCAGTCTGACATGCACTCTTCAATGTTTATTTACTCAAAGAACGTAAAACTTGTCAAGGAAAATTATTAACATTTGACACCAATAGGATAGGGTCGGAGTCAATGAAGCAGAAAACATTTAAACGTTCGGCAATATGCTTTCAACCCTAAGAGTTACTTGGATTTTCGGCCTAGTCTGACTTTCACGCCCGTAGGGCCGATGTCCACTAAAAAAGACAGCGTCGTCGGGGCCGATAAACCGGCCAGGCGTTGCGCCACCTCCTGGCGCAGGCGCTGTTCGATGGGACCGCGCAGTTCCCGCAACCGCTGTTCCATATAACGCCGCCCGGCTTCCTCCCCCAACAGGCGGATGGCGGTGGCCAGCCTTTTTTGGTATTCCTGGAGCTGCACAATCAGGACTCAAATAAGGAGTTTTTCTTGGCCGCAGGAGGTTTTTCCTTTCTGGCCGGGGTCTTTTCCGTGGCCGGGCCGGCCCCCCCCGGCAATCTCACCCCCTGGGAGTCAATCACGACCTTCAGGGTTACCGGCACAATAGAATTGAGGCCTTCCAGGCGGCGGCTCACCTCGGCCAAAATTTCGGCCTCAAAGCCGGCCCGGTGCTTCTGGAGCCATTTGTCCAGCACGCCCCGGGCATAATCTTCATCCCCCTGAAAGATATCGACCAGTTGCGCCAATTTAGCCTCATAAGAATTCTGATCCATTTCAGGTTTCCTCCGCAGTTCGGTCTGGGCCCTGCTCCCGTTGACGAGCCACCGGGATGATCCAGGGGTACAAGGCAAAGGCCGGCAGCGCCGCTAAAAAAGTATAAAAGAAAAACGGGCCATAACCGAAGCGGGCGGCGCCCAAACCGCCCAAAAAACCGGCTATGGACCGGGTGAAACCGAACAACATGCTGAAAAAAGCGTAATGGGTGGCGCTGTGCTTTTTATCGCACAGGGACATCATGAAGGCCATAAACGGGGCCGACCCCATGCCCCCGGTGAAACTCTCCCCCAACGAGGCGATGTACGTGGTGTATCTCCACATGCCGGGCCAGGCGGCCAGCCAATACCCCAGGTTAGAGAGAGCCTGCAAGGCCCCCAACACGAACAGGGCCGGGGCGATGCCGAAACGACTGGTAAAATAGCCCCCCACCATGGCCCCGAAAATGGTGGCCAGCGCCCCGAAGGTGCCGGAAATAAAACCTATTTCCGTGCGGCTGAAGCCCATATCCACCCAGAAGGGGCTTACCATGGACCCCATCCAGGCATCCCCCAGCTTGAAAGTAAGGATAAAGAGAATGATGGCCCAGACATGGGGCAGCTGCCGGATGCCCCGCCCCGCCTCCACCAGTTGCCGCCACACCGGCGGCGATTCCTGCTCATCTCCCGGCTCGGCGACCCGGGGGAATTGGAAATCGGGAGCCAGGAAAATCACCAGGGCCAGGACCAGCATCAACACCGCCACGCCCACAAAACTGGCCTCCCAACCCACGGCCTCGCTGAGCATCACCAGACCGCCGCCGGCCGCAATCAAGGCCACCCGGTAGGACCCCATGCGAATGCCATTGGCTATTCCCAGTTCTTTGGTTTCCAAAAGGTCGATGGTATAGGCGTCAATGGCTATGTCCTGGGTCGCCGAGGCCACGCAGAGGCCCCCGATCACCAACCAGAAAGTCCAGGGCGCCGGGGAAATGCTGAACTGCGGCACCAGCAGCATGCCCGCGGCGCACATGAGTTGGGCCGGCACGATCCAGGCCGCCCGGCGGCCGAAGCGGTCCACCAGGGGCGCCCAAAAAATCTTCAGGCTCCAGGCCAAACCCAGGATGCTGAGAAAGCCGATCTGTTCCAGGGGCATACCCTGGGAGCGGAAATACACCGCCAGGGTAATATTAATAAAGCCATAGGGCACGCCCTCGGCAAAATACAGCGCCCCCACCACCCAGAGCTTGCGACGCAAAGACAACTGGCCGGCTGCCGCCCCTATCCCCTTCATATCGCCCATAATCGCTCTTCAGCATACCACAAGTCGCGGCCATATTCCTCTCTTTTTCCACCTCCAGGTGCAGCCGGGCCGGGGCGGACCGAATAAATCGTCTGGTTCTTCTCCCATCTCTTGACAGGATACTAATTTACTGTATAATAACATAATGTCAATAACGCGGGGTGGAGCAGTCAGGTAGCTCGTCGGGCTCATAACCCGAAGGTCCAGGGTTCAAATCCCTGCCCCGCTACCAAGTAAAATCAAGGGGTTAGACAAAAATCTAACCCCTCTTTTTATTCCCCAAAAAACATTTTCCAACCCTATTTCCAACCCTGAGACAAAATAGCCGGGCGAGGCCGCCGCCAGGTCCCGGCGCACCGGCCTGTGGACCCCCAGCTACGCCCTGGGCGGCTCCGGTTTAAGGCGAGGGTTTACATCGGGTCAAGAGGTGATCGTCTAACCTGGGGGCCTGTGGCGATCCGCCTGGGGGCCTGTCCCGGTGCACCGGCCTGTGGACCCGCAGCTCCGTCAAGTGAAAATGAACATGGGGACCCGGACGGCCTGCTCCTGGGGGAGGCGCCGCCAGGTCACCAGGAGACCCCTGGGGGCGGCTCCGGTTTAGGGCAAGGGTTTTACATCGGGTCAAGAGGTGATCGTCTAACCTGAGGGCCTGTGGCGATCCGCCTGGGGGCCTGTCCCGGCGAACCGGCCTGTGGACCCCCAGCTGCTCCGCCCCGGGCCGACCGCCGCCGATCCCCCCAGGACAGGCGCGTGGAGGTCAAGCACCCGGCTTCCAGGAGACCCCTGGGGAGGCGCCGCCAGGTCCCGGCGCTCCGGCCTGTGGACCCGCAGCTCCGTCAAGTGAAAATGAACATGGGGACCCGGACGGCCTGCTCCTGATGGTTGAAAATCAAACCACTAATTTAACTAATGAAAATCACACAAAAAAGGAGCAAAAACGGGAAATCATTGGGGAAAGGCGAGGCCGCCGCCAGGTCACCAAACGCTCCTTATTCTTTCACGCCGATGGATTTTCTGTGAGCCATTCTGTGGCTTGGACGCCTGAATTTTTTTCATCATCGCTGTTTATGAAATCGAGTCTTTCTGGCAAGTTTTCGTTTTCCATAACCA
>VGSX01000121.1 GCA_016874895.1 Deltaproteobacteria bacterium | reverse complement strand
CGCCCAAGAACAAGGGTGGAAGGCCCAAAAAATCGGAAAAAACCGAGGAAATTGACGAGAAAACCCTGAAAGAACTTCAGGGTTCCCTCAGTGGAGTGAGTAGGAAGGCCATCAAGAAGCTCAAGGCCCTCCTGGATAATGAGAATGTCAGGGTCCAGATGCAGGCGGCCCTGGGGATCATCCGGGCCACGGTGTCGGCCCTAACCCGGGATACGTTGCCCCCAGGCGCCGGCGCGGAAATTCATATCCACACCTCGGCGCAGGTGGCCGTGGTCCAGCCCCAACCCTCCAGCCCGCCCCAGCCTGAGCAGGGCCAGCCGGCCAAGGCCACCGGCCGCCCGATAACTATAGTGAATTAATAGGAAAAGAGAAGTGTATAAATCCGACCGGATTATGACAGGCTAAGTGCCTTTTATTCCTACCCTTCCGGCCCTTGCCCCAGATAGGAGCGCACCGCCCGTTACGCACACGCACTCACCTTCCCCCCCGCCACCGGCACGGCCTACCGCCGCCCCCACCCCAGCGCCCGCGGCCCCACGCCCCGCCCGTGCCCCTCCCTCGGGCGGGAAATCGGAAACCCGGAGACGGGACTCCTGGCCCCCCAGGTCAATATATGTTCCATAACCAAAAATAGAAAAATCGGGCTTTATCCAGTGGCTTACGATTTGAGGTTCATAAATTGTTAGGTCATAATGACATATTGTCATCTTTAATTTGACACAGTAGTGAGGGAGTAAAGAGGAAAAGCCTGATTAACATTAAGGGCAAAATTTAAAATGTCCGCAGTCGCAGCTATACTATGATAGCAATATCAATACGCCAATCACCCATTAGACCGATGCGCATAAAGGGCAGTGAACAACATCCAACATTATGGAAGTATCAGCCGAAATTCTCCACCTCTCTTTTTAGTCTCCCATCTTGAATGTAGTATATCCGGTGGGCTACTTGGGACACGGTGGGAGAATGGGTTACAATCACCACGGTTTTCCCGCGCTCATTGACCTTTTCGATGTTTTGCAGAAGCTCGCTTTCGGATTTGCTGTCCAGGTTGCCGCTGGGTTCATCCATCAGCAGAATATCGGGATCGTTGGCCAGGGACCGGGCGATAGCCACCCGTTGGCGCTGGCCCCCGGAAAGTTGATTGGGCCTGGCCTGGAGCTTGTCCTCAAGCCCCACGAGGGCCAGCAAATCCCCGGCCCGTTCATGCTGCTCCTTGGGCGGCACTCCGGCAAGCATCAGGGCGATTTCCACATTCTCCAAAACCGTGAGCATGGGGAGCAGATTGAAAAACTGGAAAACGAAGCCTATTTTCCGGCAGCGCACCTCCGCCAGGCGGTTGGCGTCAATGGCCGTCAGGTCCAGGTCTTCCAGGAAGACCTTCCCGGAAGTAGGCCGGTCCAGGCCGCCGATGAGGTGCAGGAGAGTGCTCTTGCCATGGCCCGAAGGACCCATGATGCAGGATAGGCTCCCCCGAGGAATCTCCAGGTCCACACCTTGGAGGGCCACCGTCGAGTAGCCGTTTTCATAGATTTTGGTCAATTTTTCAGTACGAATGATCATATCACTCATAGCTTATGGCCTCCACAGGGGAAAGCCTGGAAGCCTGCCAGGCGGGGTATATACCGGCCAGACATGCGACGAGCACCGAGAAGAGCATTGCCTGGCCAATAACCGCCAGGTTGAAAATCTCGACGGTCTGGGCGCTGCCCAGGAAGGCAGTAAATTCGCTTTGCTGGATGTAAGGGGCGGCGAAAAAGGAGAACGCAAACCCCGCAATTAGACCGACAACGCCGCCCACGATGCCGTAAAGCGCCGATTCGTACAGAAACAGGAAAAAGATCGTTCTCCGTTTGCCTCCCAGGGCTTGGAGGATGCCGATCTCCCGTTTGCGCTCGTGGATGGCTGTGAGCATGGTGTTGATGATCCCGAAGGCCGCGGCCAGGACCGCCACCGCCGCAATCATTTGGAGAGTGTTGCGCACCGTCCCCACGATGGCCATCACCGACTTGATCAGTTGCTTGTCGGAGACTACCGCCACATTAGCCCGCTCCTGGATTTCCTGGCTGTATTGCTCGATCCGGGTAATGTCGTCCACCTTCACCGCGATGAAAGAAACCTTGTCCCCCACCCCATAGAGTTTTTGGGCGGTGGTCAGGTCCAGATAGATGACCAGGTCGTCCCGGTTGCCCATCTCTTTCAAGATGCCGCTCAAAAGGAACTCGGTTCCGCGAATGGTAAGCTTGTCGCCCGTTTTCAGTTCGAACTGCTTGGCGATGCTAAAGCCCACCACCAAGCTTTCCCGGTCCAGGCGATATTCGCCCTTTTCAACCTGCCAGTTTTTGAATTGCTTCATTGGCTCGGGAAGAATCCCCACCACAGTTACCGGCTGGTTCTTGATGGCGGTGCGCTGCACCAAGTAGGGAATAGCGGTGATGCCCTTAATTGAGGCGACTTTTTCCACGTCTGCGTTGGGGATGGCCTCGGGTAGGGTTTCGCCAGTGAGCACGGAAATCTGCTCATAGGCGCACCAGCCCTTGGGGGTAACCACCAACTCGGCTCCCAACTCCTGAGATTGTTTCCGCACCTCGGCTTCCAGGCCGGTCCCCAGGGACAAGAGGGTCACCAGGGAGGCGATGCCCACGGAGATGCCCAACACCGTAAACAGGAAACGGGTCTTTTTGCGGGTTAGATTCTTTAAAACGAGTTTCCCGCGAGTCATTTAACCTTGACCTCGCTGGCCTTGAGGACGAAACCGCCTTTGCCAGTCTCATCTTTTTCGATAACGCCCTTGATTTCCACTACCTTGCCCGATTCGGGGAGCTTGCCGCTAACGGACACCGTGATCCACTTGGCAGGGCAGGAAGTCCCTTGGCAGGCTACATATTCGCGGTAATCGATAACCAGAAACCAGTTTTTTTCCGATTCCAGGCCCGCCACTGCGCCGCGCACCTTGATCTCGCCTTTATAAGCGAAGGGGTCCGAGTACACCGTGTCCACATCCAGCCCCTCGGCCTTGGGAGCCGTAAAAGCAAAGGCGGCAGTTGCAAAGGAAAGGGCAATTAAGAAGATCAAACATATCGAGGAAAACCTTTGTAAATTCATGGTCAACTCCTTTTTTCCAAATTTATGGTGAAGGGATTGATAAACCCCCCTTGATGACAAAACGGGACACAGGTGCAAGGTTTGGTTGATTCCGTCTGAAGCCGTCGCACCGGGGCCGCATCCTGAATAAAGGGGGCACCGGACCTGAGAGAGTTTTCAGCTTTAGCAAGCTCACGGCCCAAATAAGCCGCATGATCCAAGCGGGAAATCAGCCCATTGTCTATAGCCGGGGTATAAAGTTCGGCAGCCGAGGTGCCCTCGATCACCGTGTCCAATAGATCGTCATTGTGGTAATGCTCTAGGGATAACCTTCCCCTGCCCCGGTCCACATAGATCACGAAGTAACCGGCAGGGTCGCTTACCATCCGGGCAGGCAGGTAACCGGGGACCGGCGTAACGATGTTGCTGAGGGCATAGGGGGCGGCAGGTCCCGGATTCCGGGCCGCGCACCGCCTGACTTCCGAGAGAATCCGCCGGACGTCCGTCTCGCCGATAAGGTCGATGACCTCCACCACTTCCCGAAAGCGGGCCACGGCCGGTGGGCTGAGGTTCTTGAGAATAGGCCGCCTTCCTTTGGCGTCCACGATGCGTTGGCGGTCATCAGTCCCCTGCCGGGCCAGGGCCACCAAGGATTGCCCTGGGTAATGACCCACGGCCTGCTGGGAGTCGGGGCCGCAAACGATGACAAAGCGCAGGTTGGGGTTGGCCAAGACATTCTGGATAAGTCGCTCGATGCCCAGGTTTTCGGTGTGCATCGTCCCAACTATGGCCACTTTTGATCCGGCCTCTTTAATTAGCGCGGCCATCAGGTCCTCACAAGTGAGGGTGCAGACGGCCACCGGCGCCTGGTAACGCAGCACCCGATAGTCTCCGGGCAAAGGCGGCCAGCCCCGGCGCTCCTCAACCGGTTCGCTGGGACAGACTTCCAGGTCAGCGACGGCTTCGCCCAAGGCCTGGCTCAAGGCGTTGAGCACCAGGGGAGGCAGGCAAACCTCACAGCCCAGGCAGTCATAGCGCTGCGGCACCAGACATTGCTTCGCCGCAGCCATTAATTCCCTGAGTTCCTTGGGACCTTGCCCTGCCGGGAAAGTCTTCTCCAAGGCCTGGACCAGGTTATGGAAGCAGCCGCAGGCCCGGCATTTTTCCGCATCAGTGGCCTTTTTTAAGAGTTCCAGGGCCTCCTGCAAGGCCCGGTCTTTTTCGTCGGTCGAGTTCATTTGATTCTCGCTTTGGCGTCTTCGCTGAGACACAGACCGTGATCCAGGAGGCTGATGACACAGGGGTCTGAAATCCGGTAATAAATATTGATGCCCGCTCGCCTGGACCCCAGGATGCCTCGGTCTAACAACCGTTGCAGTTGGTTGGAAACCGCCTGCGGCTTCATGCCCAGGGCCTCCGCCAGTTCCATCACGCCCATCTCTCCCTGGCGCACTATGGCATGCAGGAGACGAAGGCGCGTG
Organism: Deltaproteobacteria bacterium; assembly: GCA_016874895.1. GTDB lineage: Bacteria > Desulfobacterota > Desulfobaccia > Desulfobaccales > Desulfobaccaceae > Desulfobacca. The sequence continues at coordinate 4,987 of VGSX01000121.1, read as the reverse complement.
TCGTTGGCCAGCACCTTGAACAGGCTGACAAGCTCTAAGGCTTGCTCAAGAGACAATAATGGACGTTTTCCTAAAGAGGGCTTTGGGAGGCAAGGGGCCGGGCAAGATTCTGGCTGACTTGGATTCATATTAGTATATTATTACATGGAATGGTGTATGTCAAGCTAAACCTCAGAATTGAAGATAGCGACTAACTTGCCAGAGGGCGCATTATCAGTGGACTAAGGAAAAATGCAGATATGGTCTGGATAAGACAAAGGTCCGGTCATTTTTCATGAGGGATGAGCTTCAATTGGCTGTCGCCCAGGATCATGGGGAGGCGGTCGCCGGCCTGAATTTGGTGGCGGGCCGCAAATGCCTTAGGTATCGAAACATATAACGTTCCGTTTATCAGAATAACACTCCGCTCCGTTACCGACTTTTCCGTCCCACCAATTTTTTTCACCTTAAAAATTACCTGCCTTTCTTTAAATTAATCCCCTTTTACTATAAACAACACTAAACGTCAAAGAATTTTATTGCTTGACATCCATTTCAGCATTGGGTATCGCTGATTGGTAGATGAGCAATAAACTTGACCTCTACTTGTCAGCTACACAAAGCGCCTATGCCCATAGCGATGCGCTGATTAACGTCATTATCGGGCCGGCAGGCGAAGGTAAGACTTACGCCTCGGTAGGGGCGATGATTATTAGCGCGCAACGCAACAAGAGGCCGGTGTTATGGGCCGTTATTCGCGATACCCATACTAACATAAAGAGATCCACCGTTCGTTCCATTAACAAGATTTTCAGAAAGACCCCTTCCCTGGTTGCCTGGCGGGATGATTACCGGCAACTCGCCATCCATTGCAATCCCAAAGTGGAAGTGGACCTGTTCGGGATCGACGATCCCGGGGCCCTGAACCGGCTGCAAGGGACGGAGTACGACGGCATCTGGCTGGAAGAGCCCGCGGCCATGCTGGAGCGGGCCAACAGCGGCCTTTCGGAAGAGGTGTTCAACGACGCGCTGCTGCGCTGCGTCCGGGCCCAGGCGGAATTTTCCCGGCTCCAGGTGAGCATGAACCCGGCGGACGAGGAGCATTGGACCTTCCCCCGGCTGGTGGAAGCCCCGGACGTGGACCCGGAAAATCCCCTCATCACCAAGAAGGTATTTTGGATTCAGCCGGGGGAGAACATTCACCTGAAGGAGACGGCCCGGCAGGCGGCCCGGTCGGCCTACAAGAACGACCCCGCGGCCTACGAGCGCTACGTCCTGGGAAAATTCGCCGCGGTGTACCGGGGGGAAAGGGTGACCCCGGAATACAATCAGGAGTGGCACCGCTCCCCCGACCCCATCATCCCGGCCCCCGGCCTGGTGGGCTTCCGGTTTTGGGACGGCTGGCACAATCCGGCCTGCCTCATCGGGCAACGGACCAAGCTGGGGCGCCTCATCCATATCGACACCCTGTTTTTGCCCGGGGGCGACATCGGCTCTCTCATCGACAGAATGGTTCTGCCCCTGATGGAGTCGCCCCGGTGGAAGGACAAGTGCTTCGAGTGGCGGGACATCGGCGACCGCACCATGCTCATCCCGGACCAGAGCCGGAAACAGCACTCCGCCGCCAAGGTGATCGAGGAAAAGCTGGGGGGGCGGTTCGAGCCGGGGCCGAGCAAATGGCCCATCCTGAAGCTGGGGATCAAGCGGGTTCTGAACATGAACATTCAAGGCATGCCCGCCTATTACTTAAGCCCCACGGAGAAGCTGCTGCACAAGGGCTTGAAAGGGGCCTGGCACTACAAGACCGACAACTCGGGGAAGGCGGTGAGCAACATCCCCGAGAAAGACGAAATTTCCCACGTTTGCGAGGCCTGGGCCAACGGGGTGTGCGTCATGCTGCCCGCCAACGTGGTGCAGGACGTGGGGTCTCTGCGCCAAGCGGCCGGGAGGGCCAAGAAGCGGGCACAGACCTACGCGGTGGGAGGTTAAATGGGCAAATTGGAAACCCACGGCTACCGGGGCTGGTGGCCCATGCTGAAACACCGGCGCAAGCGCCTGGACGGGGTGATGGTGGGTCGGGAGTGCTTCGTGGACATGACCAAAGGCAAGGTTTTCGAGCCGGAAGACGGCTGGAACACCAAGGACCTGCCTTACGCCACCGGGGAGACGAGTTCCCTGCAGCACCAGGGCGACGCCTTCCGGAAGAACTTCGAGTTGATCGAGTGGAACGGGGCCAAACTGGATGTCTCGGCGGACGTGGCGCCGGCTACCGAGGCCCGGCGCAGATTCGCGGCCAACTATGACGCCATCAGGTGGGACTAGAAATGCCCGGCAAAATCAAATCCAAGGCCCAGAGGCGGTTCATGGGGATAGCCCATGCCATTCAGGAAGGGGAACTGCCCGCCACTTACTCCCCCGAGGCAGCCGAGGCCGCCCGGACCATGAAGCCCGAGGACCTGAAAGACCTGGCCGGCGAACCGGAAAAGGGCCTGCCGGAGCGCAAGCGGCCCCGGCCTAAAGGGAAGCCGGGGCGGGAACGCGGCCCCAAGATAATCAAAACCCGCGTGCGGCATATCAGGAAGTTCTAATGGCCTTTATCGAAGACCCCATCAAAGGCGTCAAGAGCCGGATGAGCGAGATCGAGCGCCAGGCCGCGGCCGCGGGCACGGACGCCCAGGAGTTGGCCGAGCGGGAGGAAGCGGCCCAAGCCTACGCCGGGGAGAACGAAAAACATTTCGTGGAATACCTGGAGGACTGCGTCCAGGTCTCCATGAACGCCAACGAGGAGGTCAGGCGGGTCCAGGACGAATGCTGGCGCCTGTGGAACGAGGAAGAGCCGCCCAACTACGCGGCCAAGGAGGCGTGGCAGTCCCGGGTGGTCCTGCCCATGCCCCACGCGTCGGTGCTCTTCGCCATGGCCCTGATCCGCAAGGCGTTCGACGTGCAGTTTTTGAGCATTGAAAACGAGCGGAACCAGGAAGCGGCGGACTTCCGGAAAAAGTTGATGACCGTCCAGTTGTCCCGGACCTTCTCCAACTTCCCGCTGCAGTTCTCCGACGCCTGCGGCATGTCCTGTGCGGTGGGCACCAGCATGGAGATGATCCCGGTGTACCGCAAGGGCAAGGGCCTCAAGTACCTGCTCATCGAACCCTGGAAGATTTACCGGGACCCGGACGCCATCTCCCGGGAGCCGCAATCGGGACTGTACTGGATTCACTCGGAATACCTGGATTACTGGCAACTGAAAAAATTCGAGCAGGACGGGCGCTACACCAACATCGGCGAGTTCAAGCCGGGGAATGAAGAAGGGAGCACGGACGACAAGCGCATGACCAAGGAGGCGGTGTCCTCCCGGCGCAAGCAAATCCATCACCGCTCCAAGTTCCGCACCCTGATTCTGACTTCGGAGTTTTGGGGCACGGTCCTGGATTCCCGGGGGGAGCTGCTGCTGCCCAACGCCACTTACACCACCGCGGGGGGCCGGGTGATCAAGCTCCCGGAAGTCAACCCCTACCCCACCTTAAGGTGGCCGGGCACGGCGTTCAGCGTCATTCCCCACCCGCTCCGCTTCGATGGCCGGGGGCTGCTGCAGGGGATCAAGACCCTGTGGGAGTTCATGTGCAGCCTGTTGTCGCTGCACGCCGACTACCTCAACTGGCTGGTGAACCCGCCCATCGAGATAGACGTCTCCTCCCTGGTGGACCGGGAGGACCTGGACTGGTACCCCGGCAAACAATGCCTCACTTACGGGACCTTAAGCGGCCAGCAGGCCTACCGGGAGATTCACAGCCGGTCCACCACCACGGACGTGCTGGCCAACCTCAACTTCTGCAAGATGTCCTACGAGGACGGGGTGCTGGTCCCCAGCGTGGTGCGGGGCCTGCCGGGCTACCGGGCCGAAGTGACGGCTCGGGAGTCGGCCCAAAACCTGGACCAGAGCATGACGGTGTTCGGGCTCATGGGGTTCAACATCGAGCAGGGGGCTTTGGAGGCCATCCTGGCGGGGGCGGAAACCCTGGATGTCTACATGCCTTACAAGGACCTGGAATTGTTCATGGGGCCGGAACAGGCGCTCTTGTATGCGGACCCGGAGAGCCGGACGGGTTTGAACCTGCCCAGCCTGACCACGGGGCAGTTCACGGTGAGCGGCATCAGCGCCATGATGCAGGATTGGGAGCAACTCAGGAACCTCCGGGAGGTCATCCTGCCCCTGTTCGAAAACCCGGAATTCGTGCCCTATCTCCGGGCCTTCCCCACCATCAAGGCCATCGAAACCAGGCTCAACCTGAAAGACGAGGGAATCCGGGTGGACGACCAGACCGGTTTGGCTATCGAACAATGGCAACGGGCCCGCATGGGCCTTAACGCCCAGGCCGAAGATACGGTGCAGCAGGCCCAGGCGGCCCAGGCCGAAGCCGCGGCCCTGGCCGGAGTCGCGCCGGCATAGGAGGATTTGTGCCCTTAGGACCGGGAGGCATCAAGACGGACATCGTGACCGGGGAGCCGATTCTTAAGACCCCGGAGACGAAAAAGGCCGAGTTGGAAGCGAGGCTGCAACAGGCCATTAGCCGGAGCCTGGCCTTGCAGGCCGAACTAAAGGGTTCCGGGGGTTTGGTGGTGGAGGCCATCCGAGAGCAGATGATCCGGCAAGCCGGCCTGGTCCTGGAACGGGACCCGGTGTACGCCGGCTTTCTGGCCGTGTTGAAGAAGCTGAACCTGGAAATCCAGGTGGCGCCTTTGGTAGTGGAGCGCCATCTCAAACGAGTTTTACCCAGCTATGAACGCCAGGCCGCCCCGGAAGGGATACCGGCAGAGGGCGATCAACCATAAGGCGGCCCTTGAAGGACACCCGCCAAAGGAGCGCGTATGTCAGTGGACGTGGAAAACGCCAAGACTTCGGAAGACGAGGGCTCTTTAGCCTCCAAACGGGAGCGGTATCGGCAGCAGCGGGTTTTCTCCGGCCATCCGGCCGAGTCGGCCGGCCCTTTAGGGGAGAGCCAGGAGGAGG
>VGSX01000120.1 GCA_016874895.1 Deltaproteobacteria bacterium | reverse complement strand
GGTGGAAAAAAACGGCTATCAAAGCCCCTGGCAGGCCCGAACTCACTGGCTAACACAGAACTCCGCCATGGCGGCTTAAGAAAAACTTGTGTCCAGAAAACCGGGTGCGGTACATGCCGAGATCAATTCATCTTTGTCCAGCCAGCTCTCCCCGGTAATTTTTTTAAAAAAATTGAAAATACCTATTGTTTTTTACGATCATTATGATATGCTTGATCTGCCTGATAAGACAGATAGAAACATCGCTATTTTTTGAGGAGGGTTGTATGTCCAGAGTACGAATCATAAAAGAGACATGCACAGAGTGGCCAGGAGAATGGAATCTATGTTTTCAATGGGCCCAATACATTTATGACAGCGACGAAGTTCCTGAATATGGGTATCGTTTCATTTGGAGAAGGAAAGATGGAAGTTTGCAGCCTGCAAGAGGCCAGGCAAGGCTTCCATCAATGGAGTTGATAGAAGAACTGATTCGAAAAGCAAAGGGTCAAGGATGGGGGGATTATGTTGACGAAACCTTTTCAGAGAAAAAGCGGGGATAAACAATGACGAAGCTTAGAGTCCTCGCATATCTCAATACAAAAAAATGGACATTCAGTATCGAGGCCAAAGAAGGGGCCGATAGGGGTCGAGTAATAGCTGAAGTCGACGAGCTTGTTTTAAGGAAGGCCTCATATAGTAGAAACATGAGAAAGACAGGCGCTGTGTTTGGCCTTTGGGATAGTAAACTAAGACCCGGTGAGGCCGAGAGAGAAGTTTTTGGGTACGATGAAAATGCTTATGGGGGGCAGGCAATAAAATTTGACTTTGAAATGAAGAAATATATCGAAGATGACTTTGCCAGGGCATTGCAAAATGGAGAAGACCCTTCTATTCATATGGAGCTTGAGAAAGACCCATCCTTCAAAAAGGAAGTAACCGTAAGGGAGATGGAATTACTTTACCTTCGCGCAGACGAAGATTCTCAGGAGATAAAAGGGTCCTTTTGCAATTGGAAAAGAGGATATAGGAGAACAGAGCCCCTGCGCACGGAGACCTCTTCAGGTTTAGATGAGGAAAACAGGGATAAATTATTTCCGAAGGGCACGGACCCGGAGGAGATAATCGGATGGGGCCAGGGTTTCCCGACGGACCAGATTCAGGAGATCAAGAAAAGAGCTGATACCGAGGACATCAGGGTGGCTGTTTTTTACCGTAATCATAAAAGAGGGTTTATAACGATATTTCTGGGGTCAATGATAGGCATAGTTTGCCATGATACTAACTCGATAGAATTATCATTTTCAGGGCAATGGAATGATGAGGATGAATGTCTTTTAGTCGAATATCCCGAGAGAGTTGTATGCATTTCTTTGGACGGGTCTGAGGAGGTTTTGGAATCTTGGGACGATACGGATAATGATGAATAGAAAATTTTCGTAATTTTTAAAATGGGAAAGTAATAATTGTTAACAGTTAATACTGGAGTAAATAATATGGCCATTTGGCGCGTACATTTAAGACCAGATTCAGAAGATGTTGATCCAGTTGACATTTGCCTTAATCAAGAAGTCATCGGCATTGGATGGAGGGTGACGAACAAACCGAAAGACCGAGATGAATATTGGTCTTTCGGTGAAAAGGAACACGGTGGCATAGGATGGTCTCGTGCGACTAATGCCATTTGTTGGAGAATGGCAATTGATGATTTAGTTTGGGTCCGCGATTTTTATGGTGCCTATTATCTCGGGAGGATTACAGGAGAGTGGGAATATAGGGACTCATTGGATAATTTGAAGGCTGACATCATAAATGTTCGCCCTTGTAAACTTTATCGCGTCGGGACTAGAGTGGCTGGCAAAATAATAAATTGTTTCAGGCCTTCTGCCACGGTCCAGCAAATACACGATGAAACAGCAGAGTTGTTTTCTATATTTGTTTTTAACCAGTTAGCTGGGGTCAGCCTTAAGATGGTTCCTCCTCCAAGTATTGATATCTTTAGCCTTCTCTCGGATACCGATTTAGAAGACATAGTTGGCCTTTATCTGCAGTTCAAGAAAGGGTTGTTGTTTGTGCCAAGTTCTCGCTCTACCCAAAATAGTACACTATCCCATGAGTACGAGTTGGTTGATCCAAAATCAGGACAACCGACTTATGTTCAAGTTAAAAGTGGGAATAGCATACTTGACCCTATCGAATATTATAAATTCCCTCATGACTTTTATTTATTTAGCCCTGCCGGATACTCCAACCAATCCACGCAGAAGCATATTATTTGTCTTGATCGTGCCGAAATAGAAACATTTTTATTATCCGCAAAAAGTTTTCTACCTCTCAACGTCCGCGCATGGCTTGACATGATAGATGCTTTAACCAAAGGGATATAAGATTTGCCTTGAACTCTTATCTGTCAAAATCCAAAATCCTCTCCGGTCTCCAGTGCCCCAAACGCCTCTACCTGGAAGTGCATAATCCGGAGCTGGCCGAGGAAAGCGACGATCAACAAAAGGCATTTAATTACGGGAATCAGGTGGGCGAAGTCGCCCGGCAGTTGCACTCCGGTGGGCGGATGATCGAATATGATGAAGGGCTTTCCCGGGCCCTGGAAGAGACCCGCCTGCTCCTGGCTCAACCCTCACAAGCCTTGTTCTATGAGGCCACCTTCTCTTTTAGCGGCGTTCTGGTCCGGGCTGACATCTTTCGACAGGGCGACACCGGGCACCGCCTGATCGAAGTCAAGGCTGCCACCGAAGTCAAAGACCATTACCTTTGGGATTGTGCAGTCCAGGTCTGGGTCATAGAAGGCGCCGGGTATCCCCTGGAGAGGGTGGAACTGGCCCACGTGGATAACAGCTTCATCTATCCGGGCAACTCCGAGTATCAGGGACTTCTTGCCTACCAAGACCTCACCGCCACCATCCGGCCTTACCTGGACCAGATCCCCGGAAAAGTCGCCGAATTTAGGAGCCTGCTGCAAGGGGAGATGCCGCTCATCGAAACCGGCGGCCATTGTGACGACCCGTACCCGTGTCCCTTCTGGTCTTACTGCTCCCAGGGACAGCCGGACCCGCCGGAATATCCCATAAACGCCTTGCCTTATGCCAGGGGGTATCTGTTAGAAGCTCTTAAGACCGATGGTATTGACGATATCCGCCAGATTCCCGAAGGGTATTTAAGCAGCGACAACCACGAGCGGGTCCGCCGGATAACTGTGAGCGGCCAGCCGGAACTCGAACCCGGGGCCGGGGAATACCTCCGGGAATTGACGTATCCCCGCTATTACCTGGACTTTGAGACCATCCAATTCGCCGTCCCCATTTGGGCCGGCACCCGCCCCTATCAGCAATTACCCTTCCAGTTCTCCTGCCATATCGAAGCGCAGCCGGGTGAGTTGACCCATACCTGGTTCCTGGACACCAGCGGCCAGTCCCCATCGCGCTCCCTGGCCGAAAGACTGCTGGCCGTTTTGGGGGACAGCGGCCCCATATTTTCCTATGGGCATTATGAAAAAACGATCATTAACAGTCTGATGGCCATGTTCCCCGATCTGGCGGAAAATCTCGGCGGTCTCCTGGCTCGTATCGAGGACTTGCTGCCCCTGACCCGCCGGCATTACTATCATCAACAGATGAAAGGGACCTGGAGCTTGAAGGCTGTCCTTCCCACCATCGCGCCGGATCTGGATTATGAAAGCCTGGATGAGGTCCAGGACGGCGGCAGCGCCCAACTGGCATATGCGGAGGCCATTGACCCGGCCACGCCCCCGGAGCGCCGGCAGGAGCTCTCCGAGAAACTGCTGGCCTACTGCCGGATGGACACCCTGGGTTTGGTCAGGCTGGTAACTTTCTTTCAAGTCGCGCCGGGGCCTGTGCCCCACCCATAACACATGGAAAGTCTTGGTGGCAAAGGCTTTCAGCCTGCGCCCGGACAGCCGGGGGCGGCTGTCCCACATTTTACCTTCTGGTTCCCAAGTTGCACTTGGGAACCGGAATGTTTGCCAAGCTTAGCTTGGCGGCAAGTGCGTTCCCAAGCCCAGCTTGGGAACGAGAATATGGGGCGTGGTGCGCACCCTACGGTAATTCAACTTTGAACTTTGAACCTTGAACTTCGAACTCTTCACTAAATCGAGAGTTCTTCTCCATCCTCAAGACAATGCACATTGGGGAAGAAATCCCGGTAGAGGTGTGGAAACCCGGTATGTATGGGGATGGTCTTGTGCGGTTGGAGGGCCTCGGCCAGGCGCTTCAGGTCTTTTAGCGGCGCGTGGCCGCTGGTGTGAACAAAATTAATTTCGAGGTTGTTTTTTCGGCAGAATTTGCTCACCGGCTCTTCGCCGGTGAGGTATCCCCGCCACATGGACCAGACTATTTTCAGGCCGTTATAATCGGGCAAACTCCTGGTGATCAGGGGAAATAAGCCGGCGGATCTGGTCAGCATCAGAATTTCCGCCCGCCTTGCGATCAGCTCTGGCATTTTAATTTTATGCTTATTGGCGGCATACAGAAAATCTTGATGGCCGCTGCCGGCCAGTTTCTCGGCATGATTCTTCCAATACTTGATGCGCATGCCCCTCCAGTGGTATTGCGGCAGCCGGGGGGACAGGGGCGATAAGGCCTGCAAGACAAAGGCCGTATAGAGGTCTATCACCATAAGGGAGTTAGTTCTGAGAACGGCCCGATAAGCGGAAACCAGACGGTCCAGATTCTGGGAGGAGCACAGCATCAAGGCCAAGTTGGTTTTTGCGCTCAGGAGGCTGACTAATTCTTCCTCAACGGATTGCTCGTCCGGAAAATCCGGCCGCGATTCCTCCACGCCCTGGCTGCGCCCCAGGGCGGTGCCTTCCAAGAGCAGGCAGTCTATATTCCGGGGGGGATTATGAAGAATCCGCTCAAATGAACCGCGCTTCCGTCCATGGCCCCGCAGGTCTCCTGAGTAAAACAACCTCTTGCCGCCGGCTTCCACCAGCAGGGCCATGGCGTCAGGGGCGGAGTGGTCAACCAGATAAGGGGTAATGGCAAAATCGCCTACCTCCAGGCGCTCCCGGTCGGCCAAGAGGCGCTTTTCGGAAAGCACCGGCGGCTCCGCCATGAAGATTTCGTTCAACTCCATTAAGGCACGGGTTCCCGCGCTCAGGTAAACCGGGATCCGGGGGTGAATGAAACCGGCCAAGCCGTAATGGTCCCGGTGGGCATGGGACAGGAAAACGGCATCAACTCCCGGATTATCCCAGGCATAGAGGCCGCGGATGTTGGGCAAAAGGCCGGACGCGATAAGGTCCGAAGGAGATAGGGGGGACTCTTTGGTTATGTTGGTTTTTTTCGGCCCCGGTAAAGGCATCCCCAGGTCCAGCACAATCCGGGTTGCCCCGGAGGCCAGTTCCACACAGGACCCGCCTATTTCCCGGGTGCCGCGGTGAATGGTTAATCGCATATGTGTTAAAGTTTACATAACAATATAAGATTAGATGAGGTCACGTCAAATCAAGTGAGGAGTCTGCGATCAACTCCAAGAGTCTGCTGAACAACTCCTCTCCATAAATTATTTGGATGTTGTGTTTCTTTTGGGCTTCATCTATCCTCTTTATTACATTTTCCCCAAGTTTATCTGCTGTGATTACCAGTATTCCCCCTTGGGCCCCATGAACTGAAAATGCTTGCTCAAGTTGGTCGATTCCTGTGGTATCAAAGGTCTCCCCCCAATGCATCTTAACTTGAATAGCTAATTTTGAAGTTAGTCCATAGCCAAGTTGAACATCGCATAAAAGGTCTGCTCCTTGTTCCCATGGTCCAGCGTTCCATAATACGTCAACGCCATCGCGCCTCAACATCTCCAGAATCAATCGTTCTGTCTCAGCAGGAGAGAGACTCGATTTAAGGTCATTTTTTAGGTGTGGAAGAAGGTTAATCCGCCATTTAGCGACTTTCTCCTTAAACTGCTCTGGAGTGTCTCTTTCCTCAGGACTTGTATCAATTGACGCGAGTTCACGAACTGTCTGTTGGTGTTTATATGTGATGCGGATTGGGTTCCGTTCACGGTTAAGGGCATTTATAAAAGGCGCCGGCACAACCTTTGAATATTTGTTGTAAACGACAACTTTGTCGACCGGTAGAAAATGACCATAGTCCCCGATATTAGGATCGATATCGAAACTGTAACCACCTGTAACTCTGACTATAGTAAACTTTTCACGAACCGGGACATTTTTGACCGCGATGAGATCTCCCTCTTTTATATACTCCAACATAGTGTTACATCGATTCCATGCCGCTTGCTCCTCGGAATCCAGTAAGTTGTTAGAGGAGACTTTAGTCTTAAGCTTTCGGAGGTCCAGATTATCCGCATAACCCCATCCTTGACGCAACCGATGTTGATCGAGTTCTTGGGAAAAATAGCTCTGCATCTTAATATCTATGTTCCAGAACCAACATTCCATTGTGCATTCCTCCTATTCAAATATTGATTATCAAGATCAAGCCGCACCATTATTTATTGCAAAAGGATTATAATGTTGGTTTACTTTAATACTGATACATCACCATCTATAATTTTCCATATCCCATCTGCCTTGGTTCCTGTGCTGTCTGTTATTGCATAGTAGACCTCGGCAGGTTTTCCCAGTGACAACCGTTTTAAATCATTATCCTTATCCTTGCTCTCAACATCCAATATCTGATCTGTATTTGGCGACCAATCTCGATCAGAAAATAGGGCTCCAGGTTTGGATAGTCGATAAAGGTGCACAATAAATCCTTGGTCCAAATTTGCGTCTTCATGTGCAAGACGTCTAATATCTTCTTCCAAGTGCTCGCAAGGTTCATTCATGCCAAATTCAATAACAGCAGCCAGCTTTAGGTAGTCATAAGAATTAGCCGCCCCGTGTTTGGCGCTCTCAGGTGGATTAGCCAATATCGCTAAATCCCAATGCTGCCGTCGCGGTTTTCCCAATTTATCAGCCGTTGGATATTCTTTCTGAAGGACACAAACCTTTTGCCCCTCCCAGGTTACATACCTTTGATCTTCTGGAATTGCATTGTACAGCATGGCGTAGAACCGGGCGTGTTGGCCATGTTCCGTGTAACACAGATAGGGATTCGCAATAAATTCACGGCAAAATTTCTCAATGGTTTGGCGCACGATGTCAAGGATGTTCGATTGGGTCATTGGATACCTCCTAAATATTTTCGGGCCCAGCCGATAACGGCCTTTGCCAGTTCCGGAAAGGAGTGCCCTTCCCCCGCCTGCTGATAATCCAGCGCGGCCTGGGCCAGGCCCCCATAAAAATCATACTTATTGGAAAAATCAAGCAGGTCAACAAAAATATCCCTCAGGTTTTCAAAGAGATAGCTCAGTTCCAGGGAATAGGGGGTGACCACCAGGCGATGCCGGGGCGGGACCATCGGCAAAGGTAGTGCCAAGAACTGCTCTTGCGACCAGCGTAATTGATCCTCGTTAGGCTTTCGGCAGATAATCACATCGGCCCCGCCCCATTCGCCGCGTTTCTCTGCTTGTTTTTGAAAGGCCGGGGTATCGACCTGCTTCTCTAATTTATCCAGGGCCAGATATATTGGCTTCATCGATTTCCCCTTGGGAGAATTTGTCCATTTTAGAAAAATTACTATAAAAATTAAATTAAATTGTGAAACCAACCCTTGCTCCGGGGGCGCCGGGCTTGGCGGCACATTCCTGTTCCAGACCCTGGAGCAAGGTCAAGGCGTCAAGTTCTTTTCCCAGCAGGCGGCAGCGATTCCGGACCGTGGCGAAATCCCCCGGAGTGAGGCGGTTCATCCGGCCCAGGCGACTTTTGAAAAGAATCAATTCCTCCGGCGGCATCCGGTCCTGCAAAATATCCCGAAAAAGGCCCCAGGCCTGGTCAAGATGCAGGTAGTCGAACCTGATCTTGACGTCAAACCGCCGAAACACGGCGCTGTCGATGACATCCATCAGGTTGGTGGCACAGAAGAACAGGCCATGGTAAGTCTCCATCTGGACCAATAATTCGTTAACCTGGGTTACCTCCCAGGAATGGTGTGCCCGGCCCCGATCCTGCAGGAAGCTGTCGGCCTCGTCAAGGAGCAGCAAGGCCCCGCCATCTAAGGCCTCCTGAAACATGGCGGCGATGCGCTTTTCCGTCTGACCGACGAACATATCCAGGATGTCCGAGGCCCTTTTGGCCAGAACCGGCATCTCCATGCGGTGGGCCAGATAATAGACGAATTGGGTTTTGCCGCTTCCCGGCGGGCCATACAGGCAGATTTTCCCGCGCCGGTGGTCCCGGCAGGCCCGGATCAACTCCTCCAGGTCGCACCCGGCATTAACATATTCCAGGGCATAGTTCTGACAGGAGTGCCTGACAGGTTCCCTCGCCGCCCTGATCCCCATGGCCTTTTGGGTACCGGCAATGACCCGGTTGACAAGGCCGGCCAGCCGCTCCGAATCCGACTCGCCCGTCAGGTTCGCCACTTTGGCGGCCTGGGTAACTAAGGCCGGAGCCAGACTGTCGTTGTCCGCCAGGCCGTTTATCAAGTCCTCGGTGACCGGCAGGTCTTCAAGGATCCCATAAAACATCTGCTTCCGGACCGACCGGGGGGGCACGGGAACTTCCAGGACCAAATCAAACCGGCGGATGAACGCCGGGTCTATTTGGGCCACGGCGTTGCTGACCCAAATGGCCGGCACGGGGTTGGTTTCCAGCAGGCGGTTGGTCCAGGCCTTTAGATTCCCGGACCCGGCCTGCATCCCCGGGAACAGATGGGCGATAACCGGAAAGACATCCTCAATTTCGTCAAAGAGGATCAAAGACCGGGGAGCCCGGCACAAAAAGCGCTGGCTAAGTAAAAAGGACCGAAACCGCTTCTTGCCTGGTTCTCTAAAGGAATCAACATCCTCGGCAACGTTGATTTCATAAAGGGAGACTCCCAGACAGGAGGCCATCAGCCGGGCCAGCTCCGTCTTGCCGGTGCCCGGAGGACCATAGAGGAGCAGATTGACCCCGGAGAGGCGGCGTTTCAAAGCCGCGCCGAGATAATTTAATGAGATGTCCAGGTCCGCACCCAGGTGGGGGAAATGCTCTTTGCTGAGTTGGGGGGCCGGCCCGCGAGAAAAATATTGCTGGAGCAATTTTTCCAGAGCGCCATGGCTGTCCAGGAGCAGAGAACCCAATCCATGCAACAGTTCCAGGCGATGCTGGAGGTTGAGTTGCGCCCGGCGATCCAGTTCAATGATCCCTGAGGCAATCAAGGGACTATCGCTGGCAAAAGCTTTGACCACCGCGGCCCGGTTGAGTTGCAAAATCCAGGTTAGATCATCATAGAAGTTCTTGATGCCGCCGCTTTCCAGATTATCCAGAACAGATTGCATGGCCGGCTCTTCAGAAATCAGGAGGGAAAAGAGCAGAATCTTTTTCTCGGCGTCGGAAAGCCCCAGAAGCCGGCTGAGCCGCTCAACATTCTTGGGAAAAAGTTTCCCCATCTCTTTGATTTCCCTATCGAGTTCCTTCAGGCGCGTTGCCAGGAGATCGTGGGATTCTTTTAAGGACCGTTCGGGGTCATAGCAATGCTCCAACCCGATCAGACGATGAATGTCCATCTCCCGGGAGAGCAGCTCCATAGGCTCCCCTCGGAAGATGCGCAGCACCACTTCTCGTTTCCTGGTGGCGGTCCAACGCTGGCCCTGACCCAATGGCCCCACATCTCCAGGCCC
>VGSX01000119.1 GCA_016874895.1 Deltaproteobacteria bacterium | reverse complement strand
GCTCCCGATCCTGCTGGCACTGCTGCCGCCGCTGCATCTGATAGGAGGTTTTTAAGTAATCCGCCGCTGCTTTGGCGTCTCCAGAGAAAGAATATGCCGGGGGGTTGGCATGTGGCGCCAGATCAAGCAGGCAATCCGCCGGAACCACCGTAAAGCGATCTTCAGGCAACACTGGACCGAACCCTTCCCGGACGGCTACCACTTCGCCATAAAGGGTTTGGGGGTCTCCCCGACTGTCCTGCCCTCGGATGCTCATTTCAAAAAAGTGCAAAGTGTAGGGAGCATCGGCCTGGGGGTCAAGGAAAACGCCGGTATTACCCATGAGGACGGCATGTTTCTCGTTGAACTTCTCATCCACTGCCCCATATAAGGGGTGCCCCGGCCCCAGGAGGACGGCGTCCAGATGCTAGTCCATTTCCAGGTGTTCTTTCTGGAAGGTAATCTTTCGGTAACTGCCCTCCGGCTTGCCCAGACGGCGCACCGCATTCAGCCGGTCGGAGCGCAGATCGGCCAGGACATGGGGGATGCGCCACAACCCGTCGGCCCTGGGTTCCACCTTTAGCCCTATTTCCTTGGCGCTGTCCAGGAACTGCTGTTCCACGTAGCGGGGCATGAGGCGGCGTTCCTCCACCTCTATGTTGGTCTGTTGAAAATCGGAAAAATCGACGTTGGCCCTGGCCAAGGCAATCCCGGTGGCCTCTTCGTAAGCCCTGAGTTTTGCCGGGTCCAGGCGTTCAATCTGGTCCAGATACTCATCCAGCCGCCGGGGATCATGAGCCACTTCCCGCAGCATCTCCGGCAGGTTAATGTCATTGAGGGACAGGACTTCGCCGATGACGTCAAAAACCCGGTCAGCCAGGACTGTGCGCATCTGATCCAGTTTCAGGAGAAGGGTTTCCAGAATGCGCCCCTCTATAACCGGCTGCCCCTCTTCCGACTCGCTGGCCACAAAATTAAAAACATAAACGTCCCGTTCCTGGCCGATGCGGTGAATCCGGCCCAGGCGCTGCTCCAGGCGGGTAGGGTTCCAGGGCAGGTCATAGTTGATCATCAAATGGCAGAACTGCAGGTTGATGCCCTCTCCAGCGGCTTCGGTGGCGACACACACCTGGACAGCCGTGCGGAAACGTTCATGGGGTTCTTTGCGCTGGTGTGGGTTCATGCCGCCGTGGATTTCACAGGTGGAAAAGCCCCATAGCTCCAGATGCTCTTTCAGGTGATTCAATGTGTCCCGGTGCTCGGTAAAGATAATGAGTTTGCCCCGGCCATCTTTGAGTTCACTAAATTCGGCCTTGGCGAGACATTCTTTCAGGGCCGAGAGCTTTGAGTCCGCCGCCTGTTCCTTCACCGCCTGGGCCTGCACCACCAACTCTTTGAGGGCGGCGATTTCCGCCCGCAGGTGGTCCAGTTCCGTGGCGGTGGTCAGTTCATCAACCAGATCGTCACGAGCGGCGTCATCCAGGTCGTCTTCTTCCAGTTCCTTATCCACCAGGCGGCCTTGAAGTTGGGCCAACCGGCGAGCTCGTTGGGCCGGGGGCAGGAGTTCCAGCTCCTCTAAGAGTTTCCGCTGCTTTTCTAAACGACGCTTTATTGACTCAAAGATGGCTCGGGTAGAGCTGGCCAGACGACGTTGAATAACGGTGCGGGCTAAGGCCACGCTCTGTTTTTTCCTCCCGGCGGCTTGGCCAAGAAATTGATTAATGTAGGCGGTCACTGCCTTGTAAAGGTGGTATTCCCCCGAGTTCAGTTTGAAGGTGACAGTCTGGGCGTGGCGGTCCGGGAAGAGGCGCCTGCCCTGCAGGTCTTTCAAGTCTTCTTTCAACCGCCGCAGCGACCAGGGGCAATCCGGTCCCAACCGGAGAATGTCTTTGCGGATTTCGGTGGCTTTGGCTCCCACTTTGTGGGGTTCGGGGAAAATGTCGGGATCAATGAGGCGGACAAAATGGCCGAAACGGTCATCATCGCCATGGTGAGGGGTGGCCGTCAGCATCAGCAGGTGATCGCTGACAGAGGCCAGGCGTTCCGCTAACTGATAGCGTTTGGTTTTATCGACTTCATCAGCCCGATTCGAGTAATGTTTGGTATAAGCCTGCACTTATGCGCTTCGTCAATGATGATCAGATCCCAGCGCTGCTGCCAGACCCGTTCCCTGACGTCATCCTGCTTGGCATAGTCTATGGAAGCGATAACCTGTGAATTTTTCTGCCAGGGATTGACCAACTGCTGCTGATCCAGGGCCGAAAACACAATGTCAAAAGGCTCGCCGAACCAGCGCAACAATTCATCCTGCCACTGGATCGTGAGGGGTGCCGGGCAGAGGATGAGAATCCGGTCTATGGCCTCCCGTAGTTTCTTCTCCTTGAGAAGCAACCCGGCCATGATAGTTTTTCCGGCGCCGGGGTCATCCGCCAGGAGGAAACGCAGCCGGGGCTGCGGCAGCATTTTCAGATAAACGGCTTCAATCTGGTGGGGGAGAGTGCGGATACCCGACATGCTGACGGCAAACTGCCGGTCATGGGCATAGGCCAGGCGGATGCGGGCCGATTCTACCAGCAAAACAAGTTTCTCGGCGTCCATGAAGGCGGGTTGTGTTGTTTCGCTTACCTGCTCCGCCAGGGTAGAAGCTTCAGCGGGAGAAAGAATAGCCTCATCCAAGGACCCATCCGGCAGCCTGACCTGAAATTCATAGCCCCCGACAATTTCCCGCACCGCCTCCAATACCACCGGCTCGTTGAAGTGTCCGGGAAGATTGATTTTTTGGCCGAGGGGGAAGTTCATGCCGCCTCTAATCGCCGTTTCGGGTGACCTTAGAAAAAGCGTTAAAAATTTGAGAAAATTACATGAGAGAACCTGCGATTTTATTGACATGGTAGCATTAGAGGAAAAATCTGGCAAGAGATAACCCATGTTCATTTCTGGGCGTATGGCATTCGTTCCAAACAATAATTAGTCAAAAATGGTTTCGCCTGGTGGTTTCGGAGATATTCCAACGATGAGACACTGAAGAGGCTGGAGGAGGAGGCTAGGATTGCCAAGAGGGGATTGTGGATTGATCCGCATGCGGTGCCGCCTGGAAATTTTCAGATTAATTATAGGCAATGACTGAAAATCCGCACTCAGGTTATCCCTGAGTTAACCTTAAAACAAAAAGGGGTTGGCATATTAAGCTAACCCCTTGAAATTACTGGTGGGCCGTCAGGGGATCGAACCCCGAACCTACTGATTAAGAGTCAGTTGCTCTACCAATTGAGCTAACGGCCCTTACGGTTATTTTTCAGCACATTACCACACTTCCGAGAAATCCGCAAGAGATAAAAAGTGTCAAATTTCGTCAAAAAGTATCAGTTTGGTCGCGCTTCCGCGACCGGAACGCGACCAGTTTTAGTTACTTCACCACCCGCAAAAACGGGTTGTGGGTCTCTTCCCGGCTCATACAATCGGCCTTGACCGGGTTCGTCCGCATTATTTTCCCCCAGGTCATCCCACCACGACCGCTGCTGCGCGGCGATATTGACTTGGCCGAAAACCCGATTGCTTATGCCAATCATTTCGGCTAGTGAATACAATTCCAAGCGGCCACCTGCTGCAGCCACAGGAAAATCCCCCTCACCGTATGCCGCTGCTTGCGGGGCCCCTCTTTATCCCCCTCCAAACATTGATCAATGATCGCCTGATACGGCCCTAAAACTGGCAATTCTTGTCTTTCCCAGGGCCTATAGGCAAAAGGCTCCTGGTTTAAGGCCTTCCGAATAGTCTTCCGATCATGCCCGGTCTCCCGGTGGATCTCCCAAATACTTTTGCCGTAAACCCGGCAAGCCATGAGGAATTTTGGGTTGTCATTTTGCCCTTTGCTAGAGGTCATGCAAAAGGCTGACTATATTCTGTGCGATGCCGAAATGCAGCAAAGGTTTCCGGTCCGATTAAACCATGATCCCATCCTGGCCAATTCCTGGCAGGGCATGATGATTTACCAGGGCAAACCCTGGAAAGAGTTGCAGCCGGAGGAAAAACAGGCTTATCATCAGGACTTGGCAAAGATCTGGGAAGGTCTGGTCCGGCAGATCAAAGAAAAGTTGGACCAAGGGAAGACGGTGGCCCTGCTGGACAGCGGCGCCCCCGGTCACTTCGGTCCGGCCCATTGGTTGAGCGAGTGACTTGAGCCGCAGCAGGTGGAGAATATTCGGGGAGTGGGAGCCTTTCCGGCCGCCATGGCTGCCCTGAAAAAATCCAGTCTGCAGCACGAGGCGCGCTTCGTCATGCAAACCTCACCATTGTTTCTTACCCATGATCGAGACAGCGCTGCAGCAGTGGTCAAAGACCTGGCCCGCCATCCCAGCACCATGGTATTTTACATGGGCGTTACGGAACTCAAGGAACTCTTTTCCATGTTAAGGGAATGCTATCCCGGCGCGTTGCCCTTGGCTCTGGCCTTCAGCATGTCGGCGCGAATTTCCATGGTTCACTGGCTGGATATGACTCCTCACCGACGATGGGGGGGTATTGTCTGAGGGAGAGTCAACCGCTCACGGTGGATAGTTCCAGTGTTTTCTTCTTTGGGGGCATTGGGGCTGTATTTATACTGGCGTCGATGCCGGTCGCCCACCTCGGCCGTAGAGAGCTGTGTCTTTGATATGTGGTCTAGAACAGTATCTGATAATTGGCAGATCTAACAAAAGGGGGTAGAGGCAGCTATGGGGAGAAGCATCTTATGGGGAACGGGGTTTGCCGTCTCTTTGATGGGATTGTGGCTTACAGCAGTCCTTGCAGAGGAGCCCAAGAAAATTCCGGACTTGTTCCAATTGCATGAAATTGAAATTTCAGAACAGGAGGCCAGAACCAGTGCTCAGACCCCGAACATGACGGTGATTAAACCGGAAATCCTGCTGCAGGGGATTGGCACGACGCTGGATGGGGCGCTCCAGCGGCAGCCCGGGGTGGATGTCCAACGGTTACAGCAGGTGGGGGGCGCCCTGGATGATGACTCCATCAAGATTCGGGGTTTTGGCTCACGCCGGATTCTTTTGACGATTGATGGCCGTCCTTTGAATACAAATGGCACGGCAGGAGGTTATTTTATCGATTGGACCACCATCCCGCTGAATAACGTTGACCATATCGAACTCATCAAAGGGGTCAGCGATCCCCGGTATGGGAACTACTTGGGCGGGGTAATAAATCTCGTCACGAAAAAACCAACCCCAACCCCCCAAATAGAGGTTCAGGGCGGTCTGGCAAGCTACGATACCGCCATTACCAACTTCTTCCATGGTTGGCAACCGGGGTCGGGGATTTTCGAGTATACCGTCAGTGGTGGGTACTCTTCCAGTGACGGCTATCTCTGGAATGGCAACTTTCGCATAAAAAATATCAACACCTACCTCGGCCTCAACCTGCCCTGGCAGGGTAAGCTTTTTGCCAATGTCCAGTTCCTTTCGGTTACCAAGGGTTTTCTGGTAAATAACCGCGGTGCCAAAGATTACGATTCGCCCTTGTACAACAGTCCTGTTAATCCTGCTTATGTCCCCTCGGATGGGGATATTATGTACGGCGGCATGGGAGCCTACCCTGAACCGGGCAGTTCCTGGACCAAAGACAGGATCATCTTCGATGTGGGCTATGAACAGCAGGTGACGAGCCAGGGATTGTTCAAGGCTCGTTTTTGGAAGAACAACGGCCGGCGGGAGGCATATAACACCCGGGTGAATTTGAACCGGATTTTTCACAAGGTGATATTTGACGATGATTCCTATGGCACGGATGCATCTTATCGCCACACGTATCAAAACCACACCTTCACTTTTGGGGTCGATTATTGCAAATACACCGATCGGGGCGATAAAATTTTGTCAGATGACTTCCGCTACAATAGAGTGAATTTTGTCAGACAGAATGGGAATTACGTCCATTCGGAAATTCTGGGCATTTATCTCATGGATGATATCAGTTTTCAGGAAAAATTCATCCTGACCCCAGGACTTCGGTATTCGCAACTGACGGCCAGCCCCGGCCCGGCAGGGAGAGCCCAACCTGATTTGATCAACCAAAATCTAAATCAGAGTGGGGTGGCGCCCACCCTGAAGTTCACCCACCTTTTTGGCACCGATAGCCTGGCTTATGTAAGTGTCGCCCGAGCATTGCGGTTGGCCACCAGCCCGGAATTTTACTGGCATTATACCCAGGACAATGAACCTTATTCCAGTTTTTTCCGAAATATCAAGCTGAAGGAAGAAGACGGCTTAATGTTTCAAGGTGGCGTGAAATATAATCGCGGCGGCGAGACCAGTGTGGAACTCTCGCCTTACTGTTATATAATTAATAATTTTATTCACTTTGACCTGATTAACTTCGTGTCATACAATATTGGCCGGGCCGTCCTTTATGGGATGGAATTTCAGGTTTCCCAAAAGCTTCCCTATGGTTTTACGGCTTTTGGGAATTATACCTTTCAGAAGAGCAAAACTTCAGGGGACCCGTTTGTGGCCCAATTCGTAGCACCCCAGGATCGGAGCTTTAATGAAGTCCCCGGACTGCCGCCCCACAAAATCAACTTAGGCATGCAATACAAAGGGAAGTTCCAGGAAAAAATTGCCCTGTATATGACCTATGTCTCCGATCAGAAAGTGATTTACAACAATAATACCCTGTATAACACCAACTTGCGGGTATGGAACCAACCATCTTATGTGACCTTCGATGTGGAAGCTTCTGTCCCTATAAAAAAGTATGCGGAATTTTATACCTTTCTTCATAATACTAAGCGCAGTAAAGTATCTACTGTTCATTGAGAGTTAAGATCCTTCACGACGTTCAGGATGACAAAGTCGCGCAGTGTGCCAGATTATTCTTTTCCTCCTCGTAGTGCCACTGTTACCCCATGGAAATTCGCGACCACCACCAGACAGTGAGGTAAGCGTTTTGCCAGAGCCAATAAAAGTTGTCCCGGTACTGCAATTGCGCCTGCAGGGAGTTTTTCTCGTCAAGGGTGGGGAGGCGGTCCCAACGGTGGTGGAAGTGCTCCCATGCTTCGGCCAGGGAGCGATAGGCCAGCGAACTGTTGGCAGTGAGGTTTTGCTGCCAGCTCAACTGATAATGGTCACACGCCGACTGGCCAGTGTCAGTCTTAAGAAAGCAAGACTCGGAGATAACGCAGACGTGTTCAGGGCCGGCCTGAAAGATTTTCGCCAAAGCCCGGCTAAAACCCAGGGTAGTGAGGTGGAGACTGTTACAGGCCAGAATAAGCTGAAAACCCTTGATCTGGGGCACCGGGACCATCTCCCAGGTCCGGCCGTCGATGGTAAAGTTCTGAACCTGCCGGGCCCCGGCGGTGCGTCGCAATAAAGCCCGCATGCCCTGGGAAGGTTCCAGGGCTGTGACCTTACAGCCGTGATTTTGCAGCGGCAGGGCCAAGGCCCCGCTCCCGGCGCCGATATCCAAAACTTTCCAGCCGGGGGAAGTCTGCCGGATGATCAGCGGAATGATATCCCGATGATAGTCGCAGCGCTGCAACCAGGTGTTCTGCCAACGGGCCTGTGCGTCCCAGAACAATAGGGGGCGGATTTTCTCTTTCATGGCAACCGGAGGAAAAAAAAAGCCATCAAGGGGGCGCTGCCAGCGCTGGCCTTCATGGCTTTCACTAGATTTTCGAATTTTATTAAGGGTTCAGTTCGCCAGGGGTTCTCTCCCCTGCATTGTCTATTCTTTTAGCAGAGCATTTTCTCAATGTCAACAAGATATGAGCCAATTCCCCTAAGGTCAGAGGCGCCTAAGGGCAAACTAGTTTAGTGTCTCACAAATAGATTAAAATTAAATCCGCCTTATGCCAGCTTGGGGGCTTCCCAGGGCTTCACGCCCCAGACCCTTGCCTCTATATTTTGGGCCAGTTTTGCTTTGGTCGGGGTCACAGCAGCCTCCGACTCTTACTCAATGATTTTCCAATGATCATGATTTTATTGTGGGCGATGGCGCGGGCTGAGTCAATCAAAGTTTTTATCACGGTGCATATTCCAATGGATCCCGGCATGCAAAGCTCTTCCCAAGGACTATCCAGGCCCTCTGTCCACCCCAACATCTTCTGTTGCCCCATATCACAGGGAGATGGTCTCATCTATATTGACATAGAGGGGATTTTCACGGTAAAAAAGTAGCTTTTTCGTTTTCAGTTTTCGGTTTTCAAAAAATACTATTCCCGGTCTCGTTTCCGAGTTATACTTGATTAAGTTCAGAAAAAGGTTAGCATTCTATATTATCTGATAATTTCTCTCCCCACTGAAAGAGGCCCTGGCCGATATCCGGGAGGCGATATCCCTGTATCTTGAAGAAGAGGAACCGTTGCAGGTTCCTGAAAAGGCCTCTGTCAGGGAAATTGACCTATGACGGTTATTCCCAGCCTGCCATTCCCCGCTGTTACTGCAGCCATGGAACGGGCCGGGTGGTTGGTAAACCGTCAGAGAGGTAGTCACATACGTCTGGAAAAAATTGCTTCTGGGAAAATGTAGAAACTTACAGTTCCAGCTCATCGGCCCATCAAACGGTCTACTCTGGCAGCAATAATAAAATAGGCAGACATGACTATCGATGAATTTTTACAATTATTATGAGCCTCTTCCAACCTGGCTGTTTTTGTCATCCTGAATGACGTGCAGGTTCTTAACCGAATGCGAATATTAAATCTTCGCTCCGCTCAAAATGATGTGTTGAGGAAGAGCGAGATGATTATCCAGGAATAGTTCGAGACCGCCCAGGAATCGGGCCGGCCCATTTCCGGGCCCAAGGGCACCAGGCAAAATCAGGTATTCCAATGAGGCGCAAGAATACTCAAACCTTGGAAGTATTGCGTCAGCACCGTTCTGAATTGAGTGATCGGGGGGTAAAATCTCTGGCCCTGTTCGGCTCCACGGTCCGGGGGGAAGCTCGTCCCGATAGTGATGTTGACGTGCTTGTAGAACTGAACCGGCCCATGGGGATATTTGAGTTTCTGCGTTTACGGTACCGCCTGGAGGAAATTCTGGGCCGGCGGGTTGATCTCGTCACCGAAAAGGCCCTTAAGCGACAACTGCGCGATCATATTTTGAAAGATATCAAAAATGCCGGGCAGAAACTGGAAATTTCGCCTTGAGGATATCCTGGAGGCCGTGGAAGCCATCCTTGACAACCTCAAGGGCATGACTTTCGAAGAATTCTGCCAGGATAAAACGAAAGTCAAGGCGACCTTGTATAATTTTGCCGTCATCGGCGAAGCCTCCAGGCATGTACCGGAGCAGATTAAAAGGCGCACCCGGAACTCCCCTGGCGGGAGATGAATGATCTGCGCAATGTCGTCATCCATGAATATTTCGGGGTAGATTTAAGTATTCTCTGGGAAACCGCCCGGAAAGATATACCGGCTTTAATACCACTGTTAGAAGAAATACTCGGAAAAATAAGTGATTGAGAGTTTAAAGTCAATGAAAGTAGGCAGCAGCGGACCGGCAAAAAAGTGGTCCTTTACGACTACGGCGTGAAGTTCAATCAGTGCCTGGGCCAGAAGCCGGTGTTCGGCATCTGCCTGGGTCACCAGCTCCTGGGACTGGCCCTGGGCGGGCGCACCTTTAAGCTCAAGTTCGGCCACCGGGGGGGCAACCAGCCGGTGAAAAATCTTCTCAACGGCCGGGTGGAGATCACTTCCCAGAATCACGGCTTTGCCGTGGACCTGCACTCCATCCCCGACCCA
>VGSX01000118.1 GCA_016874895.1 Deltaproteobacteria bacterium | reverse complement strand
CCCAGAAAATAAAAGATGCTGTGGCTGAGGAAAGAGCCGGCAATGGCCATGGCCACCACGAGCCACATATTCATCAGGCCCTGCCGGGCAAACACTCCCCCCAGGGCCAGAAAGATTTCCCCTTCCACCAGGGTGCCCAGCAGGATGGCCAGGTAGCCGTATTTTTCAATGAGGAGGAGATACCAATCCATGATCAAAGTTCCAAAGTTTTAAACCGATGGCCTGATATCTCGCTCTCTCGAGTTCTTAGGAATCCACGGCCGGCTCGTGGGCTGCCTTTTTGGGACGCCGCCGCCACCAGAGGAAATAGGCCGCCCCCCCGAGGACAGTTCCCACCACCAGGATTATGTCCAACGTGTGGGAATAATGGTGGATTACCTCCCAGTGCTCCTTCAGCTTTAGACCCAGATAAGCCAGGAACATATTCCACATGGTGGCCCCGATGGCGGTATAGATGATAAAAGGCACCAGATTCATTTTCCCCAAACCCGCGGGGATGGAAATCAGATGGCGCACCACCGGGATGAAGCGGGAAATGAAGATGGTCCGGCTGCCATAGCGGAAGAAAAATTTTTCCGTCCACTCCAGGTGGTGCACATTGAGCATGAGATAACGGCCATAGCGCAGCACCACGGCCTCGCCCTGCCGCCCCATCCAATAGGACAAAAGCGATCCGGTAATGGACCCCGCCGTGCTGGCGATGAGCACCCCCAGCATGGTAAACTGGCCGGTGTGCACCAAAAAGCCGGCAAAAGGCATGACCATTTCACTGGGCACCGGGGTGACCATGCTCTCACAGGTCATGAGCACGAAAACGCCGGTGTAGCCCAGAAACGAAATAAGCTCAGTAATGTAGTGTAATAATGCTTCTGTAAGTCCCATAGTTTGTTCAGTTTTCGGTTTTCAGTTTTACTGCGAAAATCCCCCTAAATCCCCCTTTACAAAAGGGGGACTTTTAATGTCTACCCCAATTCCCCCCTTTTCTAAAGGGGGGTCAGGGGGGATTTTAATCATCGGGGGTGGCCTCCTCGGTTATGAACGTTTCGGTTTTCAGAAGGAAATAACCCTCCTGACCACTAAACCCTGGCCACTGGCCGCTTATCCCAGCTCCTGCTCCCGGACCCGCCGTTCCGTCTGCTCCTGCAGGTGCTGGAGCCCCGGGCTGAGGCGCACCGGATAGGTGGGGGGGGCTTTGAGGTCTTTATACTGCATCGGCAGCCGGGCCAGTTCACTTAAAAAATATTTCCGGCCGGCGCTCAACGAGGGGAGGGGAAGCAGCGGTCGCCCCTGGACCATGACCGGCTCCAGGAGGGGCCGGGCCTTGGGGATGCCTTCCTCCCGCAGGCCGATGACGTCCTCTCGCATGGCGCCTGTATCATCAAAGAAACGGAACACCTGTTTTTTATCCACGTAGGTGACCTTGCCAGTGGACAGCTTCATCACGGGTTTATTTCCGTATTTCACCAGCTTATAGGCAATGTCAAAGTAAGGGGCGTCGGCTGCGACCCCCATTTTGGTGCCCACCCCGTAGGCGTCGATTTCCCCGCCCGCCTCCAGGGTCCGGGCGATTTTGAATTCATCGAAACCGCCGCTGGCAAAGATGGTGACGTAATCCAAACCGGCCTCATTCAGAAGGCGGCGGACCTCAATGCTCAGGGCCGCCATGTCGCCACTGTCCAGCCTGACCCCCCGAAGCTTTTCCCCGCGAGCGGCCATCTCCTGAGCGACGATGATAGCCTTCTTGGCCCCGGCGATGGTGTCGTAGGTGTCGATCAGCAGGACCGTATTGTGGGGGAAGGTCCGGGCATAGGCCCTAAACGCCTCGATTTCGCTGCAGAAGCTGGTAACATAGGAATGGGCCATGGTGCCGAAGATGGGCAGGCCGTAGACTTTGCCGGCCAGAACGTTGCTGGTGCCGGCAAAGCCGGCCAGGTAGCTGGCCCGGGCCACCTTGAGCCCGGCGTCCACCCCCTGGGTGCGCCGCAGAGAAAAATCCACCAGCCGCCGGGGGCCGGCCGCCACCGTGGACCGGGCCGCCTTGGTGGCGATCATGGTCTGCAGGTTGATGGCATTGATGAGAAACGATTCCACCAGTTGCGCTTCGATGATGGGTCCGGAGACCTCCAGCAGGGGTTCGTCCTTGAAAAACAGGCTCCCCTCGGGCAAGGCCCAGACATCCCCGGTGAAACGCAGGTTTTTCAGGTAATCCAGGAAGGCGGGGTTAAAGTGCCGGGTGGATTTCAGGTAGGCCAGATCCTCCTCGCTGAAACTGACGGAGGTCAAATAGCTCACCGCCTCCGCCAACCCGGCGGCCACAAAAAACCCCCGATCCGGCGGAGACTTGCGGATGAAGAGGCTGAAGGTGGCCTCCTCCTGCATGCCTTCCTCAAAGTAACTGGCCGCCATGGTCAGTTCATAGAGGTCGGTGAGCAGGGCGTACTGCCTCCCCAAGGGCGCCGGGGTATGTTCCTGCTTGCCAGTCGTCATGATCTTCTCGCCCATAATGTAAAGGAATAGGCCCGGACAGTCAACAAAATTACCCCGATCCACTGCCTTCTGCGGCTCGATGGTGGCGGTGCTGGCCGCTTTGTGAGATTGTAGCGGCTTTATGATACCAAGCCCCTGCCTCCGGCTCTAGTTCAGTCCCTTGACGGACGCCTGGAATAATAATATTCTTACGGCCAGTCGAAACCCTCTTCCGATGCCGATAGCTTTATGTCGGGGGAAGGGGAAAAACTAGGCTGCCAGCACGGATATGGACGGCAAATCTTTCCATGCTCATGGCGGGATGCGCTCGGCTTTCCTGCCCAAAAAAACACGAATTGTGAACCTTGAACTTGCCAGATAAGTCGGCTCTGACGGTGGAACAGATGGAGATGACGGCGGCTCCCGGGGTTTTCCGGGTGGCCTTTATCTGTGGTGGCGCCAAGAGCGGCAAGAGCAGTTTCGCCTTGCGGTTGGCGGAATCATTCCCTGCCCCTTATTTATACGTTGCCACGGGGGAGGCCCGGGATGAAGAAATGCTGACGCGCATCCTACGACATCAGCAGGAGCGCGGTCCGGCCTGGAAAACCCGGGAGGAGCCCCTGGCCCTGGCCGAGGCGCTGCTTCAGGCTGACGGCCGCTACGGCGTCATCCTGGTGGACTGTTTGACCCTGTGGGTGTCCAACCTGCTGACCCGGGAAAATCAGCCGACGGAGGTGGCGGCGGAGGCGGACCGATTGTGCCGGGTTCTGGAAGCCATGGCCACACCGGTCATCCTGGTGAGCAACGAAGTGGGGTGGGGAATCGTCCCCGATAACCCGCTGGCCAGGAGTTTTCGGGATGAGGCCGGCCTGCTGCACCAGAAAATCGCCGCCCTGGCGGACCTGGCGGTCCTGGTGGTCAGCGGGCTCCCGGTATACCTCAAAGGCTGTTTGACGGCTTGAAACCTCGGTATATCGCCCTGGTTCCCAGGTTGTCCCAAGCCCTGGTTCCCAAGTTGCACTTGGGAACCCCATATCCCGCCAAGCTGAGCTTGGCCAGCCTGGATTATTAATTTGCCCAGGTGGCGCATGAAAGCCCATGACGATTTAAGATCAAAAGGATGACGGACAGATGATGATGACGGACGTGTTACAGCAAACCCTGAAACAGATTCAACCTCTCAACCCGGAGTGGCTGGCCAGAGCCCAGGCCCGTCTGGATCAACTGACCAAGCCCCGGGGCAGCCTGGGTCGCTTGGAAGAGCTGGCGGCCTGGTACGTGGCGGTCCGGGAGGAAATGTCCCCCATCATCAGGAAAAAAGCGGTGGTGATTTTCGCCGGGGACCACGGCGTGGTGGCCGAAGGCGTCAGCGCCTACCCCCAGGAGGTCACTTTCCAGATGGTGGCCAATTTTGTGCAAGGGGGGGCCGGCATCAATGTGCTGGCCCGCCACGTGGGGGCCGAGGTCCAGATAGTGGATATCGGCGTCAACCACGACTTCCCGGGTATGCCGGGTCTTATCTCCCGCAAAGTGAGATATGGTACCGGCAACCTGGCCCGGGAAGCAGCCATGAGCCGGGATGAGGCCGAGGCGGCGCTTCTCTGCGGCATTGAGCTGGCCCAGGAAAACATTGCCGCCGGGGCCGACGTGTTGGCCACCGGTGAGATGGGCATCGGCAACACCACCCCCGCCGCGGCCCTGGCCGCGGTTTTTACCGGCAAACCAGCTGCTGCGGTCACCGGCCGGGGCACCGGGGTGGATGATCACAGCTACCGGCACAAGGTGCAGGTGATTGAGCGAGCCTTGGCCCTCCATCGACCGGACCCCGGCGACCCGATGGGGGTTCTGGCCCGATTGGGGGGCCTGGAAATCGCCGGTCTGGCCGGGCTTATCTTAGGGTCGGCCGCGGCCCGGCGGCCGGTCCTGGTGGACGGTTTCATTGCCACAGCCGCGGCGCTGCTGGCGGTCCGCCTCTGCCCGGCAGTGCGGGATTATCTTGCAGCCGCGCATCAATCTGCGGAATTCGGCCACCAGGTCATGTTGGCGGAATTGAAATTGGAACCTCTATTGCAACTAAGGATGCGCCTGGGCGAGGGTACCGGTGCAGCTCTCGGGATGAGCCTGTTGGAGGCGGGAGTAAAAATTTACCGGGAAATGGCCACCTTTGCCGAGGCCGGGGTGAGCGACCAGGATTAATGCTGAAAGAATTCGGTCTGGCCCTGACCTTTCTCACCATCATGCCGTTGCCCCGCCGGCTCACTGCCGAGGCCCGGGAACTGGCCGCCTCCATGGCCTGGTTCCCCCTGGTGGGGCTGTTTCTCGGGGGGCTCCTGGCGGCAGCCGCCCTGGGCCTGCAGCCGTGGCTGCCCGCTCCGGCGAAAGCCGCCCTGCTGGTGGCGCTGCTGGCCATTACCACCCGAGCCCTGCACCTGGACGGCCTGGCGGATACCCTGGACGGCCTCGGAGGCGGCCATACCCGGGCAGACTCCCTGCGCATCATGAAAGACCACTCGGTGGGGGCCTTTGGCGCGGTGGGTATCGCCCTGACGCTCCTGGTCAAATATGGCCTCCTCACCGGCCTGCTGGAGACGGGCCAGACCGGCTTTTTGCTGATATTTCCAGTGGTGAGCCGGTCCGCTATGGTGCTCCTGGCCTACCTGTCACCCTACGCTCGGCCTGAAGGGGGTCTGGGGGAGGCCATGACCGCCCTGACCACAGGCCGGATAATGGCTTTGGCGGGGGCCAGTGCCGTCGTAATTGTGATAGTGGCCGGGCAATGGCAGGGTTTGGCCGCGTTGCTGGCCGCGGCCCTGGCTACCCTGGGTCTGGCCCGGTATTTCCGCCACCGGCTGGGGGGGGTTACGGGGGATGTGCTGGGGGCCACCAATGAAATTATGGAGATAGTGGCCCTGTTGGTGCTATCAGGCTGGCTCTGAGAGGAAAGTGGTCAGAGTCCAGTGGTCAGTGGTCAGAGTCCAGTGGTCAGTGGGTACATTAATTAATAATTCCTTTTTGTTATCCCCAAGCCAAACCGCCGTCCCCGAACTTGTGGGTAATGCAAAGTTTTTCAAGGGGGGGATAGAGGGGATTTTAATAAGTTGCCAAGTCGCCGTCTTCCTAAGTCAACGGCGTTGACAAGAATTAACTGGAGAAAGTTGCCAAAACAAAACTAATAACTTGATTTTTTGACTAGGTTGATTAGCTTGTTAAAATATACAATCTATAATTTCACTCAGTTGCAGGAGGTCGCGACAATCGAAACTGTAACGAACCACCATAGCGAGGCCCTGGAAACAGCCGTGCAGCTTTTCAAGGATATCTATCAGGTGACGGAAACCTGGCCGAGGATGCAGGTCTTCGGCTTGATCATGGACATCCGGCGGGCGGCCATGGGTATCGCCACGAACCTGGGGGAAGGACAGCACCAGGGAATGGGGCCGGAATTTTCAGAATTTCTGGTAATTTCCCGGCAGGAGCTGACGGAACTGAAGGGCCACCTGGTTGCTGCGCAGGAAAACCCGGCCCTGTCTGCGGCAGGAATCGAGCCGCTGCTGCACAAAGCGGCAGACTTGGACGGCATGCTGCAAGTACTGGCCGCCAGCCTGAACTGACCGTTGGAGTTGGCTGAAAAGGGTGGCGTAAAAAACTGCTATCATTTTTCCTAAAGACTGTTAGAATATAAAAAAAGGCAGGAGGTGGGCTTTTCTTGCCTTTTTATTTTTCCTGACCCAGCACTTTCGGATAAACTCTGCGTAAGCGTTCAGCGGTCAGCTTACATCCGTCAGCTAATGCATTAAATTCAAATAGTTATTCCAAAATGGCAGGTCGCTGGTTTCTCGATTGGTTTGCCTAACCCATTGTTTATGCTGATAGCTGATAGCTGAACGCCTACAACTCTGCCACCATGATCCAGATTAACAGATGAACCCTCCCGATAATCTCCCAGGCAACAGCCCTCCCAAGGAATACTGCGGCATCTTCGGTATTTACGGTCATCCGGAAGCGGCCCGGCTGGCCTACTTCGGCCTGTATGCCCTCCAGCACCGGGGCCAGGAATCCTGCGGCATCGTCACTGGCGACGGTTACCAGGTCCGACAGCACAAGGGTTTGGGGCTGGTGCCCGACGTTTTTCAGCAGCCGGTGCTGGATAGCCTGAGCGGCCATCTTGCCATCGGGCATGTGCGCTACTCCACCACCGGGTCCACGCTGTTGCGCAACGCCCAGCCCTTCGTGGTGCACCACGGCGGCGAAACCCTGGCCATCGGCCACAACGGCAACCTGGTGAACGCCATGGAGATCCGGCACCGCCTGGAGGAGGAGGGCTCCATCTTTCAGTCCACCATGGACACTGAGGTCATCGTGCATCTCATAGCCCGCCATGCCCGCCGTGGGATGGTAGGGGCCTTGAGTGAGGCTTTGGCAGAAGTGCGGGGGGCGTATTCCCTGGTATTGGCCACCCGAGACCTGGTCATCGGCGCCCGGGACCCGCACGGCTTCCGTCCTCTGTGCCTGGGCCAGCTCAACGGCTCCCTGTTGCTGGCTTCGGAGACCTGCGCCCTGGACCTGGTGCAGGCGGAATATCTCCGGGACGTAGAACCCGGGGAAATCGTAGTCCTGTCCGAAAACGGCCTGACTTCTTATAAAACCCTGCCCCCTGCGCCCAAAAAGTTCTGCATCTTCGAGTTCATCTATTTCGCCCGCCCCGACAGCCGCATCTTCGGGGCCAATGTGTACCAGATCCGCAAACGTCTGGGGGCGAGGCTGGCCCAGGAGCACCCCCTCACCGTGGACCTGGCCATGCCTTTTCCCGACTCGGGAACCTACGCGGCCCTGGGCTATGCCGAGGCTTTGAGGGTTCCCTTTGAGATGGGGGTGATCCGCAACCACTACGTGGGCCGCACCTTTATTCAACCTTCCCAGAGCATGCGGGATTTTTCCGTCCGGGTGAAGCTTAATCCGGTCAGGGAAATTCTCCAGGGGAAACGCATTGTCGTAGTCGAGGATTCCATCATTCGGGGCACGACCTCCCGCACCCGGGTAAAGACCCTGCGGGAAGCCGGGGCCAAGGAGGTAAGCATGGTGGTGAGTTGCCCGCCCACGCGCTATCCCTGTTACTACGGCATCGATTTTTCCAGCAAGGGCGAGCTCATCGCCACCCATAAGACGGTGGCGGAAATCAGAGACTATCTGGGACTTGACTACTTGGGCTACATCAGCCTGGAGGGCATGACGGCCGCCACCCGTATGGACAGCCAGGGATTCTGCCTGGCCTGTTTTAACGGGGACTACGCCGTGGAACTGGCGGGTGATTTCTCCAAGACGTGTTTTGAAGCCTGCCTGGCCAGATAAGACGTGCTCGGGTTTCGCCCCGAGCAGGAGAGCCGGGTGCCTCCCGCCTTTAGCCGCTGGTGCGGAAAATCTTCTTGGCAACGTGAGAGAGCCTTGCTATCATGATTCCTGTTCCCGTTACCTGGTATAACGTGGCAAAAGCAGACCCGAAGAGGTTTTGCCCATAGACGGCCGACAGGTTTAAAGGAAAGTATTCTGATGCGCACTCTGTTATTGAATCCACCGTCTTTTAAAAGTTTCGATGGCGGGGCCGGTTCCCGTTATCAAGCCACCCGGGAAGTAACCTCGTTCTGGTACCCCACCTGGCTCTGTTATCCCGCCGGCCTCATCCCGGCAAGCCGGGTCCTGGACGCCCCGCCCTTGAATTTAGGGGTGGAGGAAGTGGCGGCCCAGGCCAGGGACTATGAACTGGCAGTGCTCTTCACCACCACGCCCTCCCTGGCCTATGACCTCAAGACGGCCCAGCATCTCAAAGCAGCCAACCCCAATCTGGTGCTGGGGCTGGTGGGCCCCCATGTCAGCATTCGACCCGAGGATGCCCTCCAGGAGGGCAGCGCGGTGGATTTCGTGGCCCGGCGGGAATTTGATTACACCATACAAGAAGTGGCCGAAGGACGGCCCTGGGAGACTATTCTGGGTTTAACTTACCTGGATAATGGCACTATTCGTCACAACCCCGACCGTCCCTGGATCGAGGACCTGGACGCCCTGCCCTGGGTAAGTGACATTTATCACCGGGACCTCCAGATCGAGCGCTACCATATCCCCTACTTGAAAGACCCGTACGTCTCCATTTACACCGGCCGGGGCTGCCCCAGCCGCTGCGCTTATTGCCTGTGGCCCCAGACCTTCACGGGCCGGCGGTATCGCCGGCGCAGTGTGGCGGATGTTGCCGCGGAGGTGCGCCGGGCCCTGGAACTGTTCCCCCAGGCCGCGGAAATCTTCTTTGATGACGACACCTTCACCGTTGATGGGGAACGGGCCCGCCTCATTGCCCAAGCCTTGCAGCCCCTGAAATGCACCTGGTCGGCAACGGCCCGGGTCACCACCAGCTATGAAACCTTGAAGGCTTTGAAACAAGGCGGCCTGCGCCTCCTGGTGGTGGGCTACGAGAGCGGCAACTCCCAGATTCTGCACAACATCCACAAGGGCGCCACCCCGGATTTGGCCCGCACGTTCACCAGGTGGTGCAAGGAATTGGGCATCCAGGTGCACGGGGCCTTCATGGTGGGTCTGCCCGGGGAGACCCCCGCCACCCTGGAGGAGTCCATGCGTTTCGCCTGCGAGTTGGACCCGGACACCATTCAGGTATCCCTGGCCACACCTTACCCCGGCACTGAATTTTATGACTTCTGCACTTCTGGGGGCTATTTCCGCCCCGGTGCCCTGGTTGACGGGGATACCGGCTATCAGAAGTGTGTCATTGATTACCCGGGCCTGCCGGCGGAGGAAATCTTTGCTGCGGTGCCCATGTTTTACCGCCGTTTTTATTTTCGGCCCCGCTATATGTGGCGGGCTGCCCAGACCATGCTGGTGGACCGTGAGGAACGACGCCGGCTTCTTAAAGAAGCCAGGGAATTTTTCACCTTTTTATTCCGGCGCCAGCAAGATCAGGCCTGTAAACCCTGAAGACTGGCAGGCTCTCGACCCATGCGAGTGAGAGAGTGGCTCCGTCTGCTGGCCAGAGGGGGGCCTGGTTTCGTCCAGATCGCCCTTACCAATGCCTGCAATGCCCGGTGCCGGTTCTGTAATTTTTCCCGGCTGGCCCCGAAGGACTGGATCATGGCCGACCCGGCCCGACTCCGTCGGGGACTCGGTATCATGGCGGCGGAGGGGGTGCGTTATTGCGTTTTTACCGGCGGCGAACCCCTCCTCTATCCTCACCTGGCGGAAATTCTGGGGGAAGCCCAAGGGGTGGGCCTGCAGAGTCTGCTGTGCACCAACGGCCGGCTGCTGAACCGGCCAAAGATCGATATGCTGCAGC
>VGSX01000117.1 GCA_016874895.1 Deltaproteobacteria bacterium | reverse complement strand
TTTTTACTAACTTTTTGAGATCGGGGCATCGAAGCAAGGTTATTATATCAGGTATCGTCTAGAAAAAGCAGAAAA
The DNA here is from genome assembly GCA_016874895.1 of Deltaproteobacteria bacterium. Taxonomy (GTDB): domain Bacteria; phylum Desulfobacterota; class Desulfobaccia; order Desulfobaccales; family Desulfobaccaceae; genus Desulfobacca. The sequence continues at coordinate 9,727 of VGSX01000117.1, read as the reverse complement.
ATTTATTTTTTCCGCCGGGATGGCCAGATAATAGTGCAGTGGCGGCGGCCCGTCCCCGAGAAAAGAATAAGGTGGGCGCTCAGCTATCAGCATTCAGCTTTCAACAAAAATTAATGGGTTAAATCGACTATTCGAAAAAATCAGGCATCAGCCATATCAGCCAACGAGAAAAAATCATTAAAGCTGACCGCTGACCGCTGACAGAATGAGACAAGGAGCTTTCCATGTTTTTAGACCCGATTCTGGGAATTTTTTCAAATGATCTGGCCATTGACCTTGGCACCGCCAACACCTTGGTGTATGTGAAAGGAAAAGGCATCGTTCTTAGTGAACCCTCAGTGGTGGCCGTGCGCAAAAATGCCCGTGACCGGAATAAGGTGTTGGCAGTGGGCCGGGAAGCCAAGATGATGTTGGGCCGCACCCCGGGAAATATTGTCGCCATCCGCCCCATGAAAGACGGGGTCATTGCCGATTTCGAGATTACCGAGGCCATGCTCCGGCATTTTATTCAAAAAGTCCACAATCGCCGCACCCTGATCCGCCCCCGGATCATCGTCTGCGTCCCCTCGGGCATCACCCCGGTGGAGAAAAGGGCGGTACGGGAATCCGCCGAATCCGCCGGGGCCCGGGAAGTGTATCTCATCGAGGAGCCTATGGCCGCGGCCATCGGGGCCGGACTCCCTATCACAGAACCGACCTGCAACATGGTGGTGGATATCGGCGGCGGCACCACGGAAGTGGCGGTAATTTCCCTGGCCGGCATCGTTTATTCCAAATCGGTGCGCACCGGCGGGGATAAGATGGACGAGTCCATCCTGCACTACATCAAGCGGAAATATAACCTGTTGATCGGGGAGCGGACGTCGGAAATCATTAAAACCTCCATCGGCAATGCTTACCCCATGAACGAGTCAGAAGAAATTGAGGTCAAGGGCCGGGACCTGGTCACCGGCATCCCCAAGATATTAACCATCAACTCCGACGAAGTGCGGGAGGCCATCCAGGAACAGATCGACACCATCGTCAATACCGTAAAAACCGCCTTGGAGCAGACCCCCCCGGAATTGGCCGCGGATATTGTGGATCGGGGGATTTATCTCACCGGCGGGGGGGCCTTGTTGAAGCACTTGGATATACTCCTGCACCAGGAGACCGGCGTCCCCATCAACATTGCCGAGGACCCGCTTTCGGCCGTGGTTCTGGGCTCCGGCAAGGCCTTGGACAACATTGATATTTTAAGGGAAGTGATGGTTGAATAAAAAAACAGGATTCACTGCCTGGCGGCGTTATCAGGTCCCCATCATCCTCGGCATTTCTGTCCTCTTGATCTTCACCCTCATTTCCGTCAGTCTGAGGGCCCCGCATCCCTTGAAGCCGCTGGAGAACATATGCATCAATCTCACTGCGCCGCTGTTCAACGTGGTGCATCAGACCGGAGATGCGCTGAGTCGGGTGTGGCTGGGGTATTTCTATCTAGTGGGGGTGCAGGCCGAGAATGAACACCTGAAACGGCAACTCCAGGAAATACAAAACAAGGAAATCCTGTTCCAGGAGACCGCCCTGGAAAAGGAGCGTCTGCGGGCCTTGCTGGAATTAAAGTTACAGACGGCTTTACCGGTCACCGGGGCCCGGGTTATCGGTTTTGACTTCTCCATCTGGTTCAAGTGCGCCTTTTTGGATAAAGGCCAGCGGGAAGGGATCGAGGCGGGTATGCCGGTGATTAACGCCGCGGGCGTGGTGGGGCGGGTGGTGGAAGTCTATCCGGACTATGCCAAAGTACTGCTGTTGATCGATCGGAGCAGCGCCGTGGATGCCATGGTGCAACGGAATCGGCTGCGGGGCATCTTGGAGGGAGTGGGCGGCAATCGCTGCTTTCTCAAGTACGTGGAGAAAAACCAGGATGTGCAGGTGGGAGATGTGATTGTGGCCTCCGGACTGGGAGGGGCCTATCCCCGAGGTATAATATTGGGCCGGGTGGTGGCCGTGGACAAAAAAGTTCCGGGGATCTTTCAGGAGGTGGAAGTGGACCCCGGGGTTGATTTCACCCGTTTGGAGGAAGTGTTGGTGGTAAAAACGGTCCAGTCCGTGCTGAACCGGCAGTAATTAGCCCGCAGATGTGGTTTTTTTATCTTATCCTGGGCCTGCTGCTGTTTTTCCTCCAGAATCTTCTGCCCCTGCCGCCGCCCCTGCACCTGGATCTGCTCACTCTGCTGATGATCTTTCTCAGTTTGCGGGCCAGTCCGATTCTCGCGGTGGCCATGGCCTTCTTTTTCGGGGTGATGCTGGATTGCTACGGCCTGGCGCCTCTGGGATTGCAGGTGGGCAGGTTATTTCTGGCGGTGTTGGGCGTCAAGGTTCTCCGCCGCCATCTGAATTTTCACTATATCGTGCCTCAGATTGTGGGGGTGGGGCTCATCATGGTGGCGCAGGGGTTGTTCATGGCCCTGTTATTGCACCTCCTCCTGCCAACGCCGGTGAACTATCAGCCCTTGCTGCGCCAGGGACTATTCCAGCTAACGGTGACGGCCCTGAGCGCTCCCCTGGTCCTGGCGCTCCTGGGCCTGCTGGAAAAACACTGGAGCCGTTTTTTCGCCATCAAATCGTCCCTGGCAGACTGAGAATCTGGCAGTGGTTGGTGGTTTTTTCTATCCTGTTATGAAAAGTTCAAAGTTCGAGGTTCAAGGTTTGAGTACCTGGGGAAGCCAGGCTTCGTCACCTGACACTTAGGTAAGACATATGAAGGCAAGCATATTTTCAGCCCGGCAGGAAGCCTTAAAGCCGGTGCGGGGGTTTGCCCGGCCGGGCCCCATGCCCCCGGATACCTATGATAAGGTGCGAAAAATGCTCTTATTTGTGGCTCTCGGGGTGGGAATCCTGTTCTGCTTCCTGCTCTTGCGGCTCTGGTATCTGCAACTGGTCAAAGGTCAGGAGTTTAGTCAGAAATCGGAAAGCAACCGGGTGCGGCTGCGCGATCTGCCTCCGTGGCGCGGCATGATTTTTGACCGCACCGGCAGGGTGCTGGTGAGCAATATGCCCTCGTACGACGCCATGGTGATCCTGGAAGACGTCCCTGATGCCAAAGAGTTGGCCAAGCATCTGGGGCAGGTCCTGAAAATGAGTTACCTGGATATCCTCACCAGAATTTTAACGGCCCAGGAAGATAATCTGGCCCGCACCATTCGCATCAAAGGCGACCTCACCTGGGAAGAGGTGGCCCTGCTGGAGACCTTTAAATACGAACTGCCCGGGGTGGTCATCCAGATTCAGCCCAAACGGGAATACCGCACCGATTCCCTGGGGTGCCACACCATCGGGTATCTAGGGGAGATCAGTGAAGCCCAATTGAAGAGCGGCAGATTTCCCAATAATAAAATGGGGGATGACATCGGCAAATGCGGCGTCGAGTTCGGGTATAACGAGTATCTTACCGGCCAGCGGGGGGCCCGGCAGATAGAAGTGGACGCGCATGGCCGGGAGCTGCGCCTCCTGAACTACACCCCCTCCAGCCCCGGGGCCAGTATATATCTTACCATCGATTGGCGCCTGCAGGAAAAAGCCGAAGAAGTCCTCAGGGGCAAAGTAGGCGCCGTAGTGGCCATGGATCCCCAAACCGGCAAGATCCTGGCCATGGCCTCCTCCCCGACCTTTGATCAGAATATGTTCGCCCGCAGCATCTCGGCGGATTATTGGAAACAATTGATTCAGGACAAAGATCATCCCCTGGAAAACCGGGTGCTGAAAGGGCAATATCCCCCCGGCTCGGTATTTAAAATTATCATGGCGGTGGCCGGCCTGGAAGAGGGTGTGATCACTCCCAGCACAACCTTCCACTGCAGCGGCGGGATGCCCTTCGGCAACCGGATATTTAACTGCCACGCCCGCCGGGGCCACGGCGGGGTAAATTTGCACCGCAGCCTGGTGGTGTCCTGCGATGTCTATTACTATAACGTGGGCCTGCGACTGGGGGTGGACCGCATCGCCAAATGGAGCAAAAAATTCGGGCTGGGGGCCACCACCGGTATCACCCTGGACTCGGAGAAGGCTGGCATCGTGCCCTCCAGCGACTGGAAAAAAAGGCGATTCAATCAGCCCTGGTTTGAAGGAGAAACTTTGTCGGTGGCCATCGGCCAGGGGTATAATACCGCCACCCCCCTGCAGATGGTCCGGGTGGCGGCCGCCATCTGCAACGGCGGCATTATTCATGTCCCCACGGTGGTGGAAAAGATCGTTAACCCGGACGGGGAAATTGCCTATGAATTTACGCCCCAGATCCAGTCCCGCCTGGCCGCTTCCCCCAAGAACCTGGATTTGGTGCGGCGGGCCTGCCAGGGGGTGGTGCAGTATGGCACCGGCGGCGGGGCCCGGCTTCCTAACCTGGAGGTGGGGGGCAAGACCGGGACTTCCCAGGTGGTTTCGCTGGAGCGGAAAGGTAAGGGCAAGAATCCCCGCAAGACCGAACATCATGCCTGGTTTGTGGCTTTCGCGCCGGTGGAGAACAGCCAGATAGCCGTGGCTGTGATCATCGAACACGGCGGCGGCGGGGGAAAAGTGGCGGCTCCGGTGGCCCGGGAGGTCATGCGGACCTTTTTTGAGTTGTCCCGCAGCGAGGCGGCGGCCCAGTCGTGAGGCCCCGGCAGGCCGGGGTTATTATTCCTCCCAGCCGTAGCTGCCGATGAGCTTCACGAAGCGGCAACCGCCGCGATAGTCATATTTCAGCCCTTCGGGTGTCTGGCGGGCCACCATCAGGGTCTGGCTGTAGCGGTCGCCCACCGGGATGACCAGGCGTCCTCTGGGGGCCAGTTGATCCAACAGCGGTTTGGGGATGGCCGGGGCCGCGGCGGTGACCATGATGCCGTCGAAAGGGGCTTCTTCGGGCCAGCCCAGGGTGCCGTCCCCAACCTTAATATTGACATTGAAATAGCGGAGGGACTCCAGGGTGCGGCGGGCCCGGGCAGCCAGGGAGTGGATTCTTTCGATGCTGAATACCTGGGGCGCCAGTTCGGCCAGGATGGCGGCCTGATAGCCGCAGCCGGTGCCGATCTCCAGAACTTTTTCGGTTCCCAGCAACTCCAGGGCCTCGGTCATGAAGGCCACCATGTAGGGCTGGGAGATGGTCTGCTGCTCCCCGATGGGCAGCGGGAAGTCGCCGTAGGCCTGATTCCGCAAGGCTTCTTCCACAAAAAGGTGGCGCAGGACCTTACCCATGGCGTACAGCACCTTGGGGTCCCGAATGCCCCGGGCCACGAGCTGGGTCTGGACCATCCGCTCCCGGGCCGCGGCCAGGGGGTCACCCGTAGTTTTCTGCGCCGCCACGTCGCTACCCCCTTTTAAGGAACGATCTCTTAACACAATTACCGTGGAGATCCCCGCCTAGGGGCGGGCCCCCGAGCCTGCCCAAAGAAAATATTTTTATGCCCAGAGGTGGCTCTTATTATTTTTTCAGAAAACTGAAAACCGAAAACGGAACTATGCTAGCCCTTTTTTTCCCAGCGCAATAACTCCGTCACTGAGGCCAGGGTCCGTCCTTCTTTAATCTCCTCCCGGATGCGGTTTTCCCGCTCCAAGACGTCCATGGCCCGATTGGCATATTCCACCGCCATTTTTTGGGGCAGGACCACCACCCCGTCATCGTCTCCCAGGAGCCAATCCCCGGTTTCCACGGACATCTGGCCGATGCGGATGGGAACCCCGATCTCGCCGAAACCTTTGGGTTCCCCGGCATTAGGCAGCACCAGAGTAGAAAAGGCGGGGAAGCCCAGCTGGATAATATCGTAGGCGGCCCGCAGGGCCCCGTGGATAACCACCCCGGCCACCTGGCGTTGGATGGCGGAATGGGTGGCCAGTTCCCCCCAGATGGCCGGGCCGACTCCCCCGGCATCCACGATAATGACCTCGCCGGGAGCGGCCTGATCTATGGCCTGCACCGGTTTGGCCCAGTCGCCGGGATAGGTGCGCACCGTCAAAGCCCGGCCCATGACCTTGAGACCCGGGGCCAGGGGTCGGATTCCCGCCAGGACGCCGCCCCGGTGCAGGGCGTCGGACAGGTTGGCCGCGGAAACCTGGCCCAGGGCGGTGCCGATATCCGCAGCTCCCACCCGCTGAAACAGGGTGGTGGGGATGACGGTCTGTTCATCGATGGCCCGGCGGATTTCCCGGGTGGCCTGGGCCGGATCCTTGGCTTTGGTGATGGCGCCGCCGACGATGATATAACGGGCCCCTGCGGCTACGGCCTGCCAGGCGGAACCGGAGTGAATGCCCCCGGCCACGCCCACGGGAACCTGGACTGCCTGGCTGACCCGGCGGAGAATCTCGAAGGGGTCCCGGCCGGCCATCTGGTCGTCAATGGCCACGTGGACCGTGATATAATCGGCCCCCAGGGCTTCCACCTGCTGGGCCCGGGCTACGGGATCGGGCACGCTGATGAGGTCCACCACGATCTTGGCGCCGTAATTCTTGCCGGCCTGAATGCACTCGGCGATGGTGGCGTCGCTGGCTGCACCCAAAACATCCACCAGGTCGGCCCCGGCCTTGGCGGCGCATTCCACTTCGATGCGCCCGGCGTCCATGATCTTCATGTCGGCCACGATGGTTTTCTGGGGAAAGTGGCGCCGCAGCTCCCGGACCGCGTTGAGCCCCTCGCTCTTGATGAGGGGCGTGCCCGCCTCCAGCCAATCAACACCCTCGGGCACGGCCAGGTCGGCCGCGGTGATGGCCCGGGATAAATCTACGAAATCCAGGGCCAGTTGCAGGATTATTCCCATAGCTTTACCTTTAAATCACCCGTCTTTAGGGCGGGTCTGAGACCCGCCCCTACGAGAAGATTCAACAAACCCTGACCAACAGCTTCCCATCGGACCGCCTCTCCAAAGTCTGAGACCCGCCCCTGCGAGAAGATTCAAAAAACCGAATGCCTGGCGTTATTCCAGATCCGCATGCCGGGCCAACATCTGTTCCCGGTCCCGCCCCAGGCGCCGGTGAAACAGTTGCATGACCACGGTTTCCAGAAAGAGAAAGGCCGCCTGTTCAAAAAGGCTGCCGGGGCACTGGTGCGAATCCTCTTCTTGGGCCAGGGTCAGTTTGGTGGTGCCGGGAATGACCAGGGTGAGGTCGGCCAGGTTGCCTATGGCCGAGTTGCGGTGCGCCGTGATAGCCGCGGTGCGGGCCTGCCGGTTGTGGGCCTGTTTCACCAGGCCGCAGGTGTGGCCGGTCTCGCCGGAGCCGGAAATAGCGATGAGCAGGTCCCCGGGTTGGATCCGGGGGGTGATGGTTTCGCCGACATAAAAGACGCTGAACCCCAACTGCATGAGGCGCATGCAGAAGGTGCGGAGCACAAACCCGGAACGGCCGGCCCCGAAACAGAAAATGCGTTGGGCTGTTTCCAGTTCCTGGATAAACGTCTCGGCCTGCGCCGGGGACACACGGGCCAGGACATGCCTGACCTCCCCGACGATCTGGTCCAAGGCCCAGGTAAAATCTCGCTCTTCCGCCACATGGAGGAATCCTGGTTCATGTTGCACGTGCAGCCGGAACATAGCTGTTCTCCTCTGGTGTCTCAGTCCGATAGTTTTCGGATCCAAGCGGTTAGCTGCCAAAGCCTTCGATAATTAGTGTATTTTTAACATAAAGAGATAGGAATGTCAAAGGCGGTCATGGGCCCGAATAAAATAATTCCTACGACAAGGAAGGCTCAGGAAAGCAGATTTTGTTTGAATTTCCCTTATCCATGGGGGACAATAAAGTAAAAGGAAACAGACTGTAAACAGTTTACTAATTTCGGAGGTATCCCGTGGAAAAATATAAGGAACGGAAATGGAGCGGCGAAAAGGGAAAGAAATTCGGGAGGGTGGATGATCCCTACCTGCCCGCCGGGGGCCGCCAGGAAATGGCCGTCTGCCTCACCTGCAAGGCCATATATCAGAACAAACGCTGGTTTTATGACGAGGAGCTGTACCGGCGGCATTTTCAGCAAGAAACCACCCGCCAGGTCACCTGTCCGGGGTGCCAGAAAATCCAGGACCATTACTACGAGGGCGTCCTGACGCTGGAGGGGGAGTTCCTGGCCGGTCACTGGGATGAGATCATGACCCTGCTTCGCCGGGAAGCGGAGCGGGTGGCCCACAAAAATCCCCTGGACCGGGTGATACAGATGGTCCCGGAAGGCAACGATCGGCTCATCGTGGAGACCACCACGGAGAAACTGGCCCAAAGGTTAGGGAAGGCGGTGTATCGGGCTTATAAGGGCGACCTGGATTTCCGCTGGTCCCAGATGAATAAATTCGTGCGGGTGTACTGGTCCCGGTGAGCCCGCACCAAAGCTACCTCGTATTCATCCGGAAACTGAAAACTGAAAACGGCAAAATTATGAGTACTTATATGCAGCTCAAGGTTACGGTCAGTCCGTATTACCAGAACGATTTTAGGGACGCCTTCCCCAACCTGGCCCAACAGTTGGGGTATCTGAAGCCTGACTTGGTGGGGCGAAATCCCTCCTTATACGAGTTGGCGGGGCAATGGGATAAGCTCCTCTATACCTTTGACGGCACGCCGCTGAGGGAGGTGCTGCTGCGCCGGCGGGACAAAATCCAGAAACTTCATAAGAGCATCGAACAGGAGATTGCGGACTGGCGTCTGGCCCAGGCGGATAAGCAGCTTTACGCCCTGGAGGATATCTTTGGGGATATAGAGGCGGAATTGGGCTGATGGCACAAGGCCAGGCACGGGGGTCTGCCTTTAGGAATAATTGACTTTTGCCCCAATATCATTGACAATCGGCTCCGGGGCATTTATATCTTTATAAGCATATTAAGAAACGCCCCGGGAAGCCATTATGCGAGACGACTGCTGCCGCCAGATCACCTATTTGCGCCTCTCCATCACGGACCGCTGCAACCTGCGCTGCTTTTATTGCACGCCGGTGCAGGAGATGGTCAAATTAAGGCACGCCGACATCCTGCGCTACGAGGAGCTCCTGCACCTGGCCCGCCTGGGAATCAAGGCGGGTATGACCAAGATCCGGGTAACCGGCGGGGAGCCCCTCATCAGGTTGGGGGTGGAGTCGTTCCTGGAGGCCCTCAATAACCTGCCGGGCGTCCAGGAAATCTGCCTCACCAGCAACGGGGTGTTGCTGGCGGCCAAGGCCGAGAGTCTCTGGCAGGCGGGCCTGCGCCGGTTGAACATCAGCCTGGATACCCTAAACCCGGAGCTTTACTCACGCCTCACCGGCCACGATCTCTGGGACCGGGTCTGGGAGGGCATCCAGACCGCAGCCGCGGTGGGGTTTAGCCCCATCAAGATTAACTGCGTGGTCCTCAGGGGCCTGAACGACCATGAGATTCTGGATTTCGCCCGGCTCTCCCTGGACTACCCCTGGCAAATCCGCTTTCTGGAATTTATGCCCATCGGTTGCACCTCCCGCTGGCGCCGTGATTATTATATCCCGGTCCCGGAGATCAGGTCCAGGGTGGAAAAATTTGCTCCCCTGACGGAACTCCCCCCGGAGGCCAATGCCGGACCGGCCCAACGCTATCGTTTTCCGGGGGCCCGGGGTGAGATCGGTTTCATCAGCCCTCTGAGCCAGCATTTCTGCCAGGAGTGCAACCGTCTCCGCCTCACCGCCGATGGCCGCCTGCGGCCCTGCCTCTTCGGGGATGATGAAATCGATATAAAAACCCCGCTGCGGGCCGGAGCCGATGACGCGGCGCTCCTCAATCTGTTTCAGCAGGCCACC
>VGSX01000116.1 GCA_016874895.1 Deltaproteobacteria bacterium | reverse complement strand
CATCAACCAGATCAGCTTTTATGATGATCCCATCCGGTTTACCCAGCAGATCAACAAGCTCTGCGATGAGCTGGAAGAGCGGGTCAAGGCCCACCAGGGCGTGGTCCCGGAAAACACTCCCCGGGTGATGCTCTCCGGCTGCCCCATGGCCATCCCCAACTGGAAGCTGCCCTTTGTGGTGGAATCCTCCGGGGCCGTCATCGTGGGGGAAGAATCCTGCATCGGTACCCGCAATACCCGGGACCTGGTAACGGAAGGCGGCCAGACCCTGGAGCAGATGCTGGATGAGCTGGCTGACCGCTACATGCGCATCGACTGTGCCTGTTTTACCCCCAACACCGAGCGGCTGGACAACATCACGGGCATGGCCAAGGACCTGCAGGTCAAGGGGGTCATTCACTACGGCCTGAGTTTCTGCACCCCTTATGCGGTGGAGGCTTTTAAGGTGGAAAAGGCCCTGCAGGCCGCCGGGATGCCCATGCTCAGTATCGAAACCGACTACAGCATGGAGGACGTGGAGCAGCTGAAAACCCGGGTGGAAGCCTTCGTGGAAATGGTCCGCTAACTGGCGGCTGAGGTTTTATGCAGCAGAATGCCCTGGTGGCCGGGATCGACATCGGCTCCCGGTCCATCGAATTGGTAGTATTGGAAAACGGGCTGGTGGTGGAGTCCCGGCGGGTGCCCACCACCTTTGACCCCCTGGCCCAATGCCGCAACCTTCTGGAGCCGCTGCCCGCCATACCCATTATCGCCACCGGTTATGGCCGCAAACTGGTGCTCCAGGAACTGCCGCAGCTGAAAATTACGGCCATCACCGAAATTCAGGCCTATGCCCTGGGAGCTCACCACCTCTACCCGGAGGCGCGCACAGTCCTGGACATCGGCGGCCAGGACACCAAGGTCATCGCCCTCACTGCCGACGGCAGAGTAGCCAAGTTCGAGATGAACGACCGCTGCGCCGCCGGCACCGGCAAGTTCCTGGAATTTATGGCTACCGCCCTGCAGGTGCCCCTGGAGGAGTTCGGCGATTTTGCCCTGCAGGCCGATAAACGCCTGCAGATCAACAGTATGTGCACGGTCTTCGCCGAAAGCGAGGCCACCTCCCTGATGGCCCGGGGCGAGAAAGCCGCCAACATTGCCCTGGGCCTGCACCTGGCCATCGTCCAGCGTACCCTGGCCATGCTCCGCCGGGTCAGCGACACCCCGCCGTTTCTCTTTGCCGGAGGCGTGGCCCATAACGCCTGCATGCGGTCCCTGCTGGCCGAGAGCCTGAAGCAGCCCCTGATTATCCCGGCCGAACCGGACATGGTGGGCGCGTTAGGGGCGGCGTTGTATGGACAACCTGAAATTCTCTTTCATGTTCTAAACACAATTCCAGGGCATCAATGATATTGTCAATGGCCTCTTGCTCGGTTTTTCCCTGGGAAAGAGCCGCCGGTTCTTCCTTGCATTGCACAGTAAAACCGCCTTCCTCAAGCTCAGGGGTTAAGACCACAGTGAAAGTGTGTCCGTCCACTTCAACTTTTTCATCCTTGGGGGTTGCCAACTTCTTAACTTCCCCTTGCAATCCTTCAATCAGTTCCCCCAGGGCCACAGAAAACACGGTCTGCCCTTTTTTCAGGGTGTCAATTATCTTTTCCCGATCCCGTTCCAGGTCCACCACAAAGAGGGTTTCGCCGTCCGTTACAAGGCGCAATTCGGCCAGGGGTGTTTTAGCTTTGAGGTAATGCTTGCGTAACCAAGCAAGGGACTTGCGGATTTTTTGCAGTGAAACACCATCTTCCCTTAACTGTTTCGCAACCCGCAATTGAACTAGGTCTTGAAAAGTATATCCCCGCCGGGTCCCCTTTCCTGTAGCCCCCACAGTCGGCTTGACAACTCCGGTTTTATCCCAGTGTGATAATTGCATTCTGGTTAAGCCCAATATGCTCATTACCATTTGCCGCCCGAATACTATAGGCATGGCCGTTCCTCCTCTTGCTTTTTCCCGTTTAATGCCATGATAATACCATTAAACATATTAAATATGTTTATAAGTCAAATAACATGTAAAAGTCAAGTGATGTTATTGCAAGAGGGAGAATAAATAGCGGGCGGGCCTGGGTAGGGGTCTTTAGAGGTTTTTTTATTTTTTTTCCGGTGAACTAGGGTTCAAAGATTTATGGGGCGTGCCGTCCCCCAAAATCAGCCGAGTTCGACACCCAGGCTCCCATTTCAGAGAATACTAAAATTATAAAGGGTTAACCGAAAGTTTGCATTAAGCCTTGTCTGGTGGAGGACGTGAGAAGAAAACTAGACACGTCCTCAAAGCCCTCCCGCCAATCAATCATTGTCATTTCGCCTCAGTTGTGCTAAAAATTGATAAATTAATACAGGATAAGCTGGATGTTCGAATTTCTGCTGTTGCTGGCCGGTTCGTATCTGCTGGGCTCTATTCCCTTCGGCCTGGTGGTGGCCAAACTCATGGGCGGACCTGACCCCCGCCAGGTGGGGAGCGCCAACATCGGCGCGGCCAATGTCTATCGGGTGCTGGGGCGCAATGCCGGGGCTTTTACCCTGTTCGGGGATATCCTGAAAGGGGCGGCCCCGGTGTTTCTGGCCCGTTTCGGTCTCCAGGGTCTGGGCGGCTGGCATGAAACTGCGGTGGCGGCGGTGGGCCTGGCCGCGGTGTGCGGTCACATCTGGCCCGTTTACCTCAGGTTCCAGGGCGGCAAGGCCGTGGCCACCAGTTTCGGGGTCCTGCTGGTGCTCTGCCCCCTGGCCGCGGCGGCCCTGGCGGCCCTCTACGGGCTGGTCTTTCGGGTCTGGGGGATATCCTCGGTGGCCTCCCTGGCCACGGCCTGGATGATGCCGGCCATGGTGGGGCTGATGTCTGAGGTCAAAATCTATCTTCTGGCCAGCGCGGTGCTCTCCGGCCTTATTCTCTGGCGGCACCAGGATAATGTCATCCGCTTGTGCCGGGGGGAGGAGCCGGCTCTGGCAGAGGGTGAGCCTCAGTCAAACACCCCCGAGGACTCTCAGCCGGCAGAACAGTCTTGAGTCGGCCCTGGGAGATGGTATTATTATTCATGTACCCCCTAACCCTCAATGCTGTTGAATTAGGGAGATGGCGAGTTGGCAACTTAATAAAATCCCCCCTAACCCCCTTTAAAAAAGGGGGGAACTAAAGGATATCCTTTAAAAAGTATCCCCTTTCCAAAGGGGGATTGAGGGGGATTTTCATGGTGAAATTGACGGCGGCAAGGCGGCCGCCGCATGCATATACCACTTGAACTTCTTTTCCCAGGTTCCGTTAAGGAGGAAGATATTATGCTAGTCCGGGAATGGATGGCGTCCGACGTTATAACGGTGGACGAAAACACTTCCATGATGAAAGCCTTGCACATGATGAAGGAGAATAATATACGCCGGTTGCCGGTAATGGCCCGGGGCGCCCTGGTGGGAATCCTTTCGGACCGGGACCTGAAGGAGGCCTCCCCCTCCAAGGCCACCACCCTGGATGTGCATGAATTATACTACCTCCTGGCGGAGATCAAAGTTAAGGAAATCATGACTAAAAATCCCGTCACCATCCATCCGGAGGAAACCGTGGAGCGGGCCGCGGTGGTGATGTTGGAGCACAAGGTTTCCGGTCTGCCGGTGGTTAATAACAAATCGGAATTGGTGGGCATCATCACCCAATCGGATGTCTTCCGGGCCTTTGTCAATATCACCGGCATCTACAAGGGCGGGGTGCAGTTCGCCTTTTCCCTGGATGACCGTCCGGGGTCTATTAAGGAAGTGGCTGATGTCGTCCGGGAGTACGGTGGCCGCATTGTCAGCATTTTGAGCTCCACCGACATGGTGGCCGAGGGCACCCGGAACGTCTATATCCGCCTGCGGAATATGCCCTCGGAAGACCTGAAGAAACTGGAGCAGGCGCTGCGCCAGAAATTTAACGTCCTCTATCTGGCGGAGGATATTTTAAAAGAGTTATGAGGCGTGAGGAGCAGCAACCCCAAATTTTCTGATGGATTTTATGAGGCGGTGGCGTGGCGGGGAGTGATTATCAGCCGGAAATCCTGGATTTCGGCCCGGTAAAATTCCTGCGGGGGCGTCGCGGGGGCAGGTATCCCTATTGCCATTCCGTCATCGTGGCGGACGGGGAAGTGGCCTTCATCGACCCCAGTGCCGACCAACAGCAGTGCCGCCGGCTGGCCCATGACCCTAACTTAACCGCGGTGCTGCTGAGCCATTTTCACGAAGACCACCAGAAGTATCTTTATCTTTTTGCCCCTGATCTTATCTGGGCCCCGGCCGCCGAAGCCGGGGCTTTCACCTCCATGGCCGGGGTCTTTGAACTCCTGGGTATCGAAGACCCGCAGTATTATCAGTACTGGCAGAAGACCCTGGTGAAGGAATTCCATTACCGCCCCCTGCAGCAGGTCCGAACTTTTCGGGATGGAGATGAACTGCGCTTCGGCCGGACCCCCCTGCAGGTAATTCATACTCCGGGACATACTCCGGGACACAGTTGTTTTTACTTCCCTGAGCAGGATATACTGTATTTAGCCGATATGGATTTAACCCCCTTCGGCCCCTGGTACGGAGACCGGGCCTCGGATATAAACGCCCTGCTGGCATCTTTGGATCGCCTCGAGGAGTTCCGGGCCAGAACGTATCTCACCGCCCACGGCCAGGGGGTGTTTCCTGGGGCCGAGGCTCGCCTTGCCCTGGGGCGGTTCAGGCAGGTAATTTTTGACCGGGAGACGGAGTTACTTTCCCTGCTCCGAGAACCCCTGACCCTGGAGGAGTTAATCGCCCGACGTCTGATTTACCGCAAACCCCTGGAACCGGCTTTTGTCTATGACCACATTGAAAGGCAGATGCTGGGCAAGCATCTCCAGCGCCTTCTGTCGGCCGGAGGAGTAAAGCTCACGGAGGATGGTTATGTTGCCACCGGAAGAAATCCATAAATCCCGAGCCGCGGCCCGCGCCAAAGCCTGGTGCCTTATCTGCTTCGGCCTGGGCCTGCTCCTGACCAATTATCCCTTGCTGCAGATTTTTAATCAGCCAACCAGCCTCGGGGGCATCCCCACCATGGTGGTTTATCTTACGGGCATCTGGCTGGTGGGAATTTTCGTTTTATTCCGGCTCACCCGGGTCCTGGGGCACTATTCAGACAAGGATTAGAGGCGGCCGACCTGATGAATAAAATCCTGGTGGCCACCACGGCGTTCGGGTATCTGCTGCTGCTGTTCGGCCTGGCCTACTATTGCGACCGGCGCCGGGCCCAGGGCCGCAGCCTCATCGCCAATCCGTATATTTACACCCTGTCCCTGGCGGTTTATTGCACTTCCTGGACTTTTTACGGTTCGGTGGGCAAGGCTGCCACCGAGGGATTGACCTTTCTGCCCATCTATCTAGGGCCCACCATCATCGCCTTTCTATGGTGGTTCATTGTCCGCAAACTGATCCGCATCTGCAAGATCAACCGCATCACCACCATGGCCGACTTCTTAACGCTGCGCTATGGCCGGGGCATTTTAATGGGTTCGGTGGTGACTGTCTGGATAATCCTGGCCGACATGCCCTATATCGGCCTGCAGCTCAAAGCGATCTCCACGACCTTCGACATCCTGGTGGGGGAAACTCATTCCCAGGTTAATACTCTGCCGTTCTACGCCGACAATGCCTTTTACGTGGCCTTGATCCTGGCCGCCTTCGGCTCCATGTTCGGGGCCCGGCACCTGGATCCCGGCGAACGCCACGAAGGTCTGGTGGCGGCGGTGGCCTTTGAATCCATTGTCAAGCTTGTGGCCTTCCTGGCTGCCGGCATCCTGGTAAGTTTTTTTCTGTTCCCGGGTCTGGGGGAGCTATTCCGGCAGGCCCAGAGCCGACCGGAATTGATGGAATTATTTTTACTGGACAGCTCTCCCCGGAACAGCTACGGCCTGTTTCTGGTGGAGACGATACTGGCCATGAGCGCCATTATCTTCCTACCCCGGCAATTCCATATGGCGGTGGTGGAAAACACCGACGAAAAACACCTCCTGACCGCGGCCTGGCTTTTGCCTCTGTACCTGTTTCTCATCAACATCTTTGTGCTGCCGCTGGCCATCGGCGGCCTCCTGTTGGGCTATCCCCCCGGCCAGGGGGACACCTTCGTGCTGCAACTGCCCCTGGACAATAATCACCCCTGGCTGGCCCTGGTGGTTTTCATCGGCGGGCTGTCGGCGGCCACGGCCATGGTGATGGTGGTCTCCATAACCTTGAGCACCATGTTGCTCAACAGCCTGGTGACGCCGCTCCTGGCCATTTTCTGGCGGGGCCGGGATTGGTCCAGGTGGCTGCTGTTTTTTAAACGTCTGGGGATTTTCATCGTTATTCTGTTGGGGTATATCAGCTATCGCACCCTGGGCCCCCTGACCATGCTGGTGGAAATGGGCCTCATCGCCTTTGCCGGGGTGGCGCAGTTGGCCCCGGCCATCTTTGCTGCCATGTACTGGCGTCGGGCCACCCGCTGGGGGGCCAATGCCGGTCTGGCCGCGGGGTTTGCCTGTTGGGCCTATACCCTGCTCTTTCCCTATCTCATTAATGCCGGGTGGTTTTCCGAGGATATCCTCACCTACGGCCCCTGGGGCATCGGGCTGCTGCGCCCCACGGCCCTGCTGGCCCTGACGGATTTTCACCCCCTCACCCACGCCTTTTTCTGGTCGATGCTCCTGAATATCGGGTTATTGGCGGGTGTGTCCCTGCTCACCTCGCCCTCGGCGGATGAAGAGGAACAGGCGGCCCGCTATGTTGACGTCTTTTCCGTGGCTCCCGAGGTGGGCTTGGAGCCCCGCACCGCCAACCTGCCGGAAGCCCCCCAATTCATGGCCCTGGCCGCAAAATTCGTGGGCAAGGGCAAGGCTCGGGAGGCCTTGCAGGAATTTGCCGCCGAGAATTCCCTTGATCCAGAAACCTCCTGGAGCGACGCGGACAAGCTTAAGCTCAGGGACTATGTGGAACGTCTCATCGGGGGATCGGTGGGTCCGGCCGCAGCCCGGGTGGTGGTGGACGGCTATCTGGCCTCCCGGGGCTCCCGGCTGGATGGGGTCTTTGATCTGGTGGGCGAGGTGTCCCATTCCCTGGAAGAAAGCCGGGGCGCCCTGAAACAGCGGGTGAATGAACTTTCCATCCTGAACGAAGCGGCTCAGCACTCCACCTCCTCTTTGAGCCTGTCACAGATTCTGGAGAGTATCCTGCGCCTCCTGCAGGACAAAATCGGGGTGGCGCAAAGCTCCATCCGCCTCCTGGATGAAGACGGGGTGCTGCGGCTGGAGAGCTCCCTGGGCCCCACCCCCCTGGTCAACCATGAGCTGGACATGACGCCGGACATGTCCACCCTGGTGGGACAGTGCCTCCTCACCCGGAATCTCATTTCCATCCCGGATGCCACCCAATTGCCCCCCGATTCCTCCCCGGGGCTGCATCCGGCGGAGATGCAGGCCAGTTTTATCCTGGTCCCACTGGCCACGGAATCTCAGGTGCTGGGAGTGTTGTGCGCCGCTTCCGATCAGAAAAAGTTTTTTCCCCCGGAACAACTGGATTTTTACCGGTCCCTGGCCAACCAGGTTAGCCTGGCCATCCACAATGTCCGCCTCTACGAAAAGCTCATCCGCTTCAGCAAGGAACTGGAAACCAAGGTGGCGGAGCGGACCCTGGAATTGAAAAATAAATCCCTGGAACTCTCGGAGGCCAACCGGGCCCTGAAAGAGATGGACCGGCTGAAAACCGATTTTCTGGCCAATGTCTCCCATGAACTGCGGACTCCCCTTAATTCAATCCGCGGCTTTACCCTGAACCTGTTGGATGGCGTTGATGGGGTGATCAATCCGGAACAGCAGAAAAGTCTGGAGCGGGTGGAAAAAGCCAGCCAGAAACTGCTGGGCATGATCGATGATTTGCTGGACCTGTCGAAAATCCGGGCGGACAAAATGGCCCTCTCTGTGGAGCGGACCGACCTGCTGGATATCCTCCAGGAAGCTCTGCAAACCATCGGACCACTGGCCCGGGACAAGGGCGTCAGACTCAAGGTGGATTCCACCGAGGTGCCGCCGCTGCTGGTGGATCGGGACAAGATCACCCGGGTGCTGCTGAATCTGTTAAGTAACGCGGTTAAGTTCACCGATGCCAACGGCATCATCACGGTTAGCTTTAAGACGCAGAGGCTGCCCGAGGGCGGCGCCATTAAGAACTATGCCGCCATCCGGGTCACGGACACCGGCATCGGCATCAAAGAAGAAGACCTGCAGAAAATTTTTCAGGAATTTGTCCAGATCGACAGCTCCGCCACCCGGCGCCATGGCGGCACCGGCCTGGGACTGCCCATCAGCCGTCACCTGGTGGAGATGCACGGCGGCCGTATCTGGGTGGAGAGCGAGTACGGCAAAGGCTCCACCTTCGCCTTTGTCCTCCCCCTGCCCGAGGAAGAGGCCATCCCGGAGGCGCCGGTGGAAGGAATCGGGCCGGGACGACTGGTCTTCGGTCTGACCCGACGGGGCGGCCTCATCCATGTCTTGCAGGAATCTTTGTCCACCCTCGGCTTTCTTTTTCAGGCCAGACCCATGACGGATGTCATTGTGGCAGAGGCTGCCAAGACCCCTCCCGCGGCGGTCATTATTGACCTGCTGGGCGATGGCCCCCAAGTATGGGAAGCCGTTCTGGCCCTGCGAACCAACGACAAAACCAGACACGCGCCCCTTCTGCCGGTGGCCTGCAGCGATGACGGCCGCTCCGGCCTGGTCCTGGGCCCGGCGGAATTTCTCAAACAGCCCTGCACCGCCGAGGAGTTCGGCTACGCCCTGAGAACTCTGTCCCCCTGGATAACCTACCAGGAAGCCCTGATCATTGATCCGGCTCAGGAGGGGGCCTCCCGGTGGTCCGCCTTCCTGGCCGATGAGGGGTTTGAAACCACCCTGGCCCAGAACGACGAGGAAGGCATCCGCAACCTGGAAAACCTCCTCCCCGGGCTGATTGTCATCAACCTGAACCTGCCGGCCGGCGAATTCGTACGCCTGGCGGCCTTTATCCGCTCCCAGGGAGAAACTCTTGCCGTCCCTCTCCTGTGTCTCTTGCCGCTGGATTCCGGGCCGACGGCGGGAACGAGCCTGCAGGAGCAGTTCCGCCAGACCCTCCATCCCCAAAAGTTTCCCTTGACCACTTTTACGCGCCAGCTGAAGCGCTTTTTCTCCCGCCTGGCCACGGAGACGAGTTAGCACTCATCCAGGAGGACAAAAACAGCTATTCTGTCAGAGACGCCACTGCTAGATTTCTTCCGGGGTATCTTGCAGTCTGTTTTCCAAGACATCCAACATCTGCACCAGATCGGCCAGGGTAACGGCATGCAGTCGGTCAAACATGGCCTGGATAGCCTCCTGCCAGAGAAGGCGCACCGGGCAGGTGGGCGAGCTGTCGCATAGATCGGTATGGTTGGAACAATCTAAAAGGGTGGTGGTTTTTTCCAAAAGAGCCACGATCTCCCCCACGGAGATTTCTTCCGGGGGTTTGTTTAAGATATGGCCTCCTTTGCGGCCCCTCAGGGAGGTGATATACTGCGCCTTTTTCAGGGGAATGATTATTTGCTCGAGGTATTTAACCGAGATATCCTGGCGTTTGGCGATCTCCCCCAACTGCACCGGTCCCTGGCGGTAATGGCGAGCCATATCCATCATGAGTCGCAGGCCATACCGGCTTTTAGTGCACATCTTCATGGCGGCCCTCCTTTAGGTGGGGCGATTCAGCCAAAACCAGAAGCACCTGTATGAGAGGGAGGCTCCCAGGTGCGTTCACTGCCAGGAAAGAAGGCTTCCGCACGAGG
>VGSX01000115.1 GCA_016874895.1 Deltaproteobacteria bacterium | reverse complement strand
AAAACACCCGAGCTCCGGCCGAGGTCTGGTCCGTAAAAGGCACCGCGTGGCAGCGCAGGGTTTGAAAACGTGACATGACCTCCAAGCAGTTTACCCAGGCCTCTTCCTCCTCCGGCCTTTCCTGGTCTGCCCTGGCCAGATAGGCGTCCAGTTCCTGTTTTAGATTGAGCGGGTCCCAGAGGGCCACCAGGCAATTATCGGGCAGATAGTCCCCCAGGGTTTCGGTTCTTTCGTGAAAATACGGCAGATAGCGTTCAATTCCGGGGAAATGCTCCCGGCGCTGGAGGTATTCCAGGACTTTGGCGCTTTTGACGGAACGCAAGCGGTGGCTGGCCATTTTCTGGGTCTGGCGGTCCAGGTAGACTTCGCTCACCGGCAGGACTATGACGTCTTCCAGGTGTTTGGCGGAACGCTGACTGGCCGGATTGAACTGGCGGATGGATTCTATGGTATCGCCCCAAAACTCCAATCGCACGGGATAATCGCTTAAGGGCGGAAAGAAATCTATGACTCCACCCCGGACGCTGAAGTCGCCTTTTTCTTCCACCAGAGGGCGTCGGGTATAGCCTCCGGCGGCAAGATGGCCTAGAAACTTCTCCCGGTCAAGCTCCTGGCCCACCACCAGGTATTCGGTTACGGCTGCCAGCCGGTCCCGGGGGGGGAGGGATTGCGCCAGGGCGATCCCGCTGGTGACAATCATGGGCCGCCCCGTTCTGGTGGCCAGGGCATAAGCCGTTTCCAGGCGGGCGCTGGCAGTCTGGAGGTCGGGAGTCAATTCCACAAAGGATAAATTCTCATAGGCCGGGAAGGTATAGAGGTCGGTGGGGCGGTCATCCGGGTGGAAGGTCTCTTGATATCCGGCCAGGAAGAAGTGTAGATCCCTCAAAAAGCCGGTCTGCGGCCCTGCCCCGGGAGTAACCAGCACCAGGGGGCGACGCAGCTCAAACCATAGCCGGGCCAGAGACCAGGCCGCGGCCGCCGGAGATAAGCCGTACAGCTCCAAGGGGCTGGCTCCCTGGGTCACTGCCGCCCGCAGGTGCTCAAATCTGGTATGGGGATGAGACATAAGTGGCGCTGCTTCAGACGGGGGAGAAATCCTGAGACCCGGGCCTTTTTAATGCTGAAACATTCCCTCCCTTGGTGTATAATTTCAGAAAATCAGGGAGGTCATGCGACCACCCAGGCATCGCCCCCGGCCAAGCTCAGGCTTCTTAGGCACATAATACTGTCGTTATGGCAAAAATGCAAGATATCAACCTCGCTTAAATCTGCCGGGAAGGAAATTTAACCCTTTGCCAGCAATTTTTCGAGAGCCCTGAGCGGCGCTAACATACCTTGGGGCAAACTAAGGTGATAATTCTTCGAGGAGGATGGCATTAATGAAAATCAAACGCATTTCTCATTTAGGCATTGCGGTCAAGGAACTGGAGCCGGTTAAGAAACTTTACGGCGAAGCCCTCAATCTGCATGGGCACCATGAAGAGGTGGTGGAATCCCAGAAAGTAAAAGTAAGCTTTTTCAAGGTGGGGGAGACCAATATCGAGCTTCTGCTGGCCACCAGTCCGGAAAGCCCGGTGGCCAAGTATGTGGACAAAAACGGCGAGGGCATCCACCACATCGCATTTGAGGTGGAGGATATCGACGCCGCGGTGGAAGAGCTTAAGGCCGCCGGGGTTCGCATGATCGATGAAAAACCCCGGGAAGGGGCTCACGGCGCCCGCATCGCCTTTATCCATCCCAAGTCCACCCATGGGGTGCTCATCGAACTGTGTCAGCACGCCCACTCTCATTAACCGCAGATGAGAAGCACGGGCCCGGGGGAGAGCTTGCTGACGGACATCAAAGCTCAGGTACATGTTAATGCACCCTTTGGCATGTTGTGGGAACAGTATCTCCCCCTTTTTCTGGAGCAGCGCCTGAACCCGGAAATCGGTCTGGACGCGGCCAGTCTGGACCGATTCTCCCGCCGGGACTTTGTCCAGGTGGCGGACCGGCTGCACCGGGCCGGTTTAAACGTCACCCTGCACGCCCCGTTCCAGGACCTGCTGCCGGGGGCCCTGGATGCCAGGATTGCCGCTGCGACCCGTGCCCGCCTGCAAGACGCCTTTGATCTGGTGGAAATCTTTCAGCCCCGGAGTATCGTCTGCCACATCGGCTACGAGGACCGGCACTACCACGGGGTGGAGGAACTCTGGCTGGCCCAGAGCCTGGCCACCTGGGAACCTCTGGCCGAGCTGGCGGCCCGCAGTGGGACCATGCTGGCCCTGGAGAATGTCTATGAAACCCGCCCGGAACTCATAAGGGAGCTGTTTTCCCGGTTCCAGGCCCCCACTATCCGCCTCTGCCTGGATGTGGGCCATCTTCAGGCCTTTGGCGGCGGGAATTTTCCGGCATGGTTGCACGAGGTGGGCCATCTCGTGGGGCAGCTGCACCTCCATGACAATAACGGCCACCAGGACGAGCACCTGGCTTTAGGCCAGGGCGTCATTCCCTTTCCCCTGATTATGTCCTTCCTGGCGCAGCAGGAGTCTGTCCCGGTGATTACCCTGGAGCCGCACCACGAAGGCAGCCTCCTGCCATCCCTGCAGTTCCTGGCCGCCGCCTGGCCGTGGCCGCCCTGAAACAAAAAGGGCGCCCGCCGGCGCCCCTGGCAACATATGCTTGCCTGTCATTAAAGTTTGGTGACCTTCGTCGCCTGTGGCCCTTTGGCGCCTTCGCTCAGTTCGAACTCCACTTCATCATTCTCCTTCAGGGTGCGAAACCCCTGGGATTGAATGTTGGAGTAATGCACAAAGACCTCCGGCCCATCGTCCTGTTTAATGAACCCCCAGCCTTTGCTTTCGTTGAAGAACTTAACTCTGCCTCGATACTTCATTGCTTCTCCTCCGTAAAACCATTGCCGGCTTATAAAGTTTTGGCTAGGGCAAGGACCAGGGCCATCGGCTGTCCAAAGGGAAAAATCGCTTTTCCCTTTCATCACCTCCATTACGTCATGCCGTTACTCACTAGCCAAGAATATAAATTCGATCTAAATACCACGAGTTAATTGATTTGTCAAATATAATTCTCGCTCCTGGCTGGGGGAAAAGGTTTTTTGGGTGATCACCGCACAATCCTCCCGATTACGTCAACAGGGGGCGTTCAGCTGTCAGTATTCAGCTTTCAGGAAAAACAATGAGTCAAGGCAATTTTTCGAAAAGGCCGGGAAGCGTGTATATCATGCTAACTATCCAGAGTTACTTCTGTAGCTGACGGCTGAAAGCAAACCGCTGAACGCTTACAGGAAATATTCTCTTAGACATCAATACGTTTGACAAAAATCGGGTTTTTTGGTGTAATGAAAGAAGTTAGCATACCATGAGGGGCTCGATACCCACCAGAAAGGGACCTGTATATGGAAGAATTCCCCCGATTACAACGGTTGCCGGAATACGTTTTTGCCACGGTCAACGCGCTAAAAATGGAAGCCCGGCGCAGAGGTGAGGATATTATTGACCTGGGGATGGGCAACCCTGATCTGCCAACCCCCCAGCATGTGGTGGACAAGCTGATTGAAGCGGCTAAGTTGGGGCACAACCACCGCTATTCCGCCTCCCGGGGGATACCGAAGCTGAGGGAGGCCATTTCCAGCTGGTATAAACGGCGCTTCGATGTGGACATAGACCCGGAAACCGAGGCCATCGCCACCATCGGGGCCAAGGAGGGGCTGTCGCACCTGGTGCTGGCCACCACCGGACCCGGCAACGTGGTGCTGGTGCCCAATCCCACCTATCCTATTCATGCCTATTCGGTGGTTATCGCGGGGGCCGACCTGGTGAGTATTCCCCTGGACCCGGACCGGGACTTTTTTGAGGATATGTCCACCATTACCCGACTGATCCGCCCCCGGCCCAAGATGCTCATTATCTCCTATCCCCACAACCCCACGACCGCAGTGGTGGACCTGGAATTTTTCAAGAAGATCGTGGCCTTTGCCCAGGAGAATCAGATCCTGGTGGTGCACGACTTCGCTTATGCCGACCTGGTCTTCGACGGCTACGTGGCGCCCAGCTTTCTGCAGGTTCCGGGGGCCAAAGAAGTAGGGGTGGAGTTGTTCTCCCTTTCCAAAAGCTACAGTATGCCGGGATGGCGCCTGGGATTTGTCTGCGGCAATAAGCGGCTGGTGCATGCCTTGACCCGCATCAAGAGCTACCTGGATTATGGCGTGTTTCAACCGATCCAGATTGCCAGTATTATTGCCCTCAACGGTCCTTATGACTGTGTGGAAGAGATCGTTAATGTCTACAAAGAGCGCCGGGACGCCCTGTGCCGGGGGATGAACCGCATCGGTTGGCGGGTGGAACCGCCCAAGGGGACCATGTTTGTCTGGGCCAAGATTCCCAAAAAATTCCGCCATCTCAAGTCGGTGGAATTCTGCAAGATGCTCATCCGGGAGGCCAAAGTGGCGGTGTCGCCGGGACTGGGATTCGGTGAATACGGCGATGACTATGTCCGCTTCGCTCTGGTGGAAAACTCTCATAGAATCAATCAGGCCATCCGCGGTTTCCGGCACGTCATACAGGGGAAAAAAGAGTGAGACCCGTTCAGGTCGGCCTCATAGGTTTCGGAACCGTGGGCAGCGGCGTGGTCCGCCTGCTCCTGGAGCACGCCGAGAGATTCCAGCGGAGACTCGGGGCGCCCCTGGTGCTCAAAAAAGTGGCGGATATCGATCTGGACCGGCCCCGCCCCGTGGCCGTGGCCCCGGCCTTGCTCACCCAAAACGTCCAGGAAATTTTGGCTGATCCAGAAATAGACATCGTGGTGGAGCTCATCGGCGGCGTCACGGATGCCTATGAACTGGTGATGACTGCCCTGGAGCGGGGCAAACACGTGGTGACGGCCAATAAGGCCCTGCTGGCCCACCATGGCAATGAAGTTTTTCAGAAAGCGTCCCAGGTTGGGGTGGAAATCGGTTTTGAGGCCAGCGTCTGCGGCGGCATCCCCCTGATCCTGGCCCTGCGCCAGGGTTTGGCGGCCAATGCCATCTCCGAGCTCTTCGGCATCCTCAACGGCACTTCGAATTACATTCTCACCAAAATGAGTTCCGAGGGGGCGTCTTTTGAGGTCGCCCTGAAAGAGGCCCAGGAAAAGGGGTTTGCCGAGGCCGATCCCACCCTGGATGTGGAGGGGATCGACGCGGCCCACAAACTTGCCATTCTCATGGCCTTGGCCTACGGCACCCGGATTGATTTTCCCGCCATTCATATCGAAGGGATAACCCGCTTAAAGCCCATCGATATTCAGTTTGCCCGGGAGTTCGGCTACCAGATCAAACTACTGGCCATCACCCGGGACGATGGGCAGCGGGTGGAGGCTCGAGTGCATCCCACCATGCTGCCTCTGGATCATATCATGGCCAGCGTTTCCGGGGTTCAAAACGCCGTATACATCACCGGCGATGCAGTGGGCCCGGTGCTGCTCTATGGCCGGGGGGCAGGCATGATGCCCACCGCCAGCGCCGTGGCCGCGGACCTCATCGATCTGGCTTATAAGATCAGCCACGGTGTGCCCGGCCGGGTGCCGCCCCTGGGGGTTAATGACGCGGCCCAAAACCGCCGTTTGGTGAAGCCTCTGGCGGAAATTGTAACAAATTACTACATCCGCTTCGCAGCCCGGGACCGGCCTGGGGTGTTGTCCAAGATTTCCGGCATCCTGGCAAAGTACGAGATCAGCATCGCCGCAGTGATCCAAAAGGGAAGAGAAATCCGCAGTTCCGTTCCGGTGGTGATGATCACCCACGAGGCCAGGGAGGCCCATATCCAGCAGGCCCTGGCCGAAATCCAGCAACTGGATATCATCACTGAACAAGCCATTCTCATCCGCATCGAGGATCCCAATCTCGACGCAGCTCAGATTTAAAGAATGGTTACAGGCCGTTAATAGGGTAGCACAGGCTGGCAGCCTGTGCCACCGCATTTTATTCCTTGTTCCCAAGTTGCCCTTGGGAACAAGGAACCCCAAAAATTTTCTTGAGTTAGAGAAAGCTGACCGATTATGAAATATGTCATACTCATCGGTGACGGCATGGCGGATTACCCGGTGGCGGAATTGCATAACCGCACCCCGCTGGCCGCAGCCGATACTCCCAATATGGATTTCCTGGCGACTCAGGGTGAGTTGGGCCTGGCCCGCACTATTCCCGAGGGGATGGAGCCGGGCAGCGATGTGGCGAACCTCTCCATCATGGGCTATGATCCCACCGTCTATCACACCGGGCGGGCGCCCCTGGAAGCCGCCAGCCTGGGGGTGAGCCTGGCCATCCAGGAAGTGGCTTTTCGGTGCAACCTGGTGACCCTCCGCCATGTGCCTGGCGGTGATATCCTCATGGAGGATTACAGCGCCGGCCATATCAGCAGCGAGGAAGCCCGGGAACTGATCGAAAGCCTCAACCAGACCATGGGGAATGGCTCCCGGAGGTTCTACCCCGGGGTAAGCTACCGGCACCTGTTGGTCTGGCAAGGGGGACAGGAGGACTGGAAGACCTACCCGCCCCATGACCTGACGGGGCAGAGTGTGAGGTCTTATCTGGCCGAAGAGGGGAAAGAAAAGCCTCTTCTGGAGCTGATCAAGTCCTCCTGGTCCCATCTGGCCCATCACCCGGTGAACCGTTTGCGGCAAGAGCGGGGCCAGAAACCGGCCACCTCCATCTGGCTCTGGGGGCAGGGGCGGGCGCCCCAGGTGCCGACCCTCCAGGAGCTCTATGGCATCACCGGGGCGGTCATTTCGGCGGTGGACCTGATGAGGGGCATAGGAATTTATGCAGGGCTGAAACCCATTCTGGTGCCCGGCGCCACCGGGTATTTGGACACCAACTATGCCGGGAAGGTGGCGGCCGCGCTGGATGCTCTCAAGACCATGGATTTCGTCTATCTCCACGTGGAGGCCCCGGATGAGGCCGGCCACAGCGGCGACTTGCAGAACAAACTCCAGGCTATTGAGGATTTTGACGCTAAAGTGGTGGGGCCCATGCTCCAGGGTCTGAAAGCCCTGGGGCCGCACCGGGTTCTGCTCATGCCGGATCACCGGACGCCCCTGAGCCTGAAAACCCATTCTCCGGAACCCGTGCCCTTTGCCCTGTACGATTCCCGGCAGTCCCTGGGGACCAGACCCAGTCGTTTCAACGAGTTCGCCGCAGAAGCCTCGGGCCTGTTCATCGACAAAGCCTTTCTGCTCCTGCCCCGGCTGGTGGAGCGTTAATAAATTCCATGGGAGCCGGTGAGTCAGGCTCTCGGCTTCCTCCGGGAAGGCCATACTCCCATTTCCTGCTTCGAGAAGTTCACTTTGTAGGGCGGGAAAGCGTAGCGCATCCCGCCTTCAAACAACCTTTTCATGCTTTACGGGTGGGCCCCCGGCCTATGAGGAACTGTCCTGAAAAGTTTATACTATAGCGCATCCCGCCTTTGAACTGGCACCGGGCAGCAGCCGCTTCAAGACTTGTGGGAGGGGCCTTGGCCTATGAGTGACAGCAGAGAACTCTTATGAAACGAGACATTACGCCCAGCAAAGAGCGACTGGTCGCCGTGCGGTGTCTCCTGGCCGATGCCGACCTGGACGGTCTACTCGTTCTCTGTCCTGAAAACCGGTGCTACCTGAGCGGCTTTACCGCCAAGGATTCCCATGTCAACGAATCCAGCGGCTGTCTTTTCATAACCCAGGAGTCGGCTTATCTGCTGACGGATTTTCGCTACCGGGACTGGGCCACAGCCGAAGCGCCCCATTTCGAGGTGCAGCTCTACCCCAAGGGGCTGGCCAAGTTATTGCCGGAACTGCTCCAGCGGCACGGGTTGAAGCGCTCCGGTTTTGAGGCTGCTTACCTGACCTATGCTTCCTACCAGAGAATCGCCCAGGAGACCGAGGCTGCGGGTTTGCAGGCGGTCTGGGAGCCGGTGGAGCATATGGTGGAACGCCTGCGGGCTGTAAAAGACCAGGAGGAGATTGACTTAATCAAAAAATCCTTGGCCATCACTGAGAAGGTTATGGCCGAGGTAGGGGCAGGTCTGCGGCCCGGTCTGAGCGAGCAGGAGGTGGCCTGGATGATCGAGACGGCCCTGAAAGCAGCCGGGGCCGAGGGGCCGTCCTTTGCCCCCATGGTGGCTTCCGGCCCTAACAGCGCCCGGCCGCATCACCATCCGGGAGAGCGGCGCCTGAAAAACGGGGAGCCTATTATCCTCGATCTGGGGGCAATCTCTGGGGGCTATTGCTCGGACATGACCCGGACCTTTATCCTGGGCGAGCCTGACGAGCGTTTCAAGGAGATCTATACCGTGGTGCGCCGGGCCCAACAACAGGCCGAGGCCGGCATCCGGGCCGGGATGAAGACCGATGCGGCGGATGGCCTGGCCCGGGAGGTTATCGAAGCCGCGGGTTATCGGGAGGCCTTCGGCCACTCCCTGGGGCACGGCGTCGGCCTGGCCGTCCATGAAAATCCCAGTCTCAGCCCCGTGGCGGAGCGGGCCGTGGAACTGCAGGCCGGTATGGTGACCACCGTGGAGCCGGGCATCTATCTGCCGGAATGGGGCGGGGTGCGCCTGGAGAATATGATCCTGATCCAGGAGAATGGCGCCCAGATCCTCAACCAGAGTCTGCAGTTTTATGAATTCGAGTAGATTAGGGGGCAGGCACGGGGGCCTGCCCCTACGGGAAGATTCGCGCCTTTTCCTCCTCCGGCGGCGCCACTACATGGCTCCCGCCGGCAGGCACGGGGGCCTGCCCCTACGGGAAGATTCGCGCGCTAAAGCCGAAAACTCAAAACCGGAAACCCGTCACCGCGGCTGCAGGTGGATATAGGTAAACAGCCCCTTGGCTACAAGTTGATCCTTTTCCCGGACGTCCACTTCCCCCAAAGAGATGGTTCGGCCCCGCCTGGCGATGCGAGCCACGGCTTCGACGGGACCCTGGCGCACCGGGGCCAGGAAGTTGATTTTCAGCTCCACGGTGCTGATCAATTCCCCCTCCGGCACCAGGGACCACAGGGCATAGGCCACCGCCTCATCGGCCAGAGCGGCGATCATCCCTCCCTGGAGCAGGCCGATGGAGTTGGCCATCCCAGGCTTAAAAGGCATGAGGAATCTGGCGTAGCCTATCCCCAGGTCGGGAACCTCGATGTCCATGGAGGCGATGAACGGGTTATGGGCGATGCGGTCCCGGACCCGGGCCTCCTGTTCTGTTGTCAGGGGCTGATAAGCGTGTGACATTGTATGAGCCTTTTTTCTTTCATATCAGAACGTTTCAGATTATTTAATCACCCCGGGACTATAAGATCAAGGCGTCGATCTTGAAAATTGTTCTGCGGGTGGTTAGGGTAGTATTATTAAATAATTCCTCCGTAATAATAATCCATTACTGCGGCGGCAGAAAATTTTCAGGGAGGATGCATAATAATGAAGGTAGCAGTGAGCGGCAAGGGGGGGGTGGGCAAGACGACGTTGTCCGCTCTCCTGATCAAATATTTCCGGGACCAGGGGAAAAAGGTGCTGGCCATTGACGCCGATCCCGACGCCAACCTGGCCACGGCCTTGGGGATACCCCATCCGGAGAACATCACGCCCATCTCCGAGATGAAAGAATTGGTGGCGGAGCGGACGGAATCCACGCCTGGCACCATGGGCGGTTTTTTTAAATTAAACCCCAAAGTGGACGATATCCCGGATAAATTTTCCACAACCATCGACGGGGTCAAGTTGATGGTGCTGGGCGGGGTCAAAAAGGGGGGCAGCGGTTGCATCTGCCCGGAGAGCGTGCTGCTGCGCACCCTGGTGACGCACCTGGTGCTGTTCCGGGACGAGGTGGTGGTGATGGACATGGAGGCGGGCATCGAGCACCTGGGGCGGGCCACGGCCAAGAGCGTGGACAAGCTCATCGTGGTGGTGGAGCCGGGCCGCCGGAGCATCGAGACCGCCCAGCACGTCAAAAAT
>VGSX01000114.1 GCA_016874895.1 Deltaproteobacteria bacterium | reverse complement strand
AGGCCAAAGTGACGGATTTCATCCATCCGGAAGCTGTTTTTATGTTGCACGGTTTCGGCAAGACGGTGCCGGCTCAGACCCGGTGTTTCCAAAAGGGCGCCAGTGACGCCCTCCTGCAGGAAAATATCTCGGACCCGGTGGGGGGCAGCCCCGCCTTGGATGAAACCCTGGTGCAGGTCCGGCCGCTGGCCTAACCTGAGGGAGGCATTCAGCTATCAGCAATCAGCTTTCAGCAGAATCATTAAATTAAGCAGGTTTTGCCCAACTTTCAGGGATCGTTAGGTATTATGTCAACCATTTAAAACCACTCCTGAAGCTGACCGCTGAACGCTATAACAGAGGAAGAGGAGCCATGAGTCAATATTATCTCATACAGGAATTGAAGCAATGCATCGGCTGCCTGAGCTGCGAAGTCCACTGCAAGAGCAACAAAGGTCTGCCGCCGGGACCCCGCCTGGGGCAGATCATCACGGTGGGGCCTAAACTCGTTAACGGCCGGCCGCAGATGGCCTTTGTTTTCATGCCCTGTTTCCATTGCAGCGAACCCTGGTGCGTGCCCGTCTGCCCCACCGGGGCCATGCGCCTCCGTCCCAAAGATCAGATCGTTTACGTGGACCAGTCATTGTGCGTCGGCTGCAAAAGCTGCATCAGCGCCTGCCCCTGGGGCGCGCCCCAGTGGAATCCGGAAACGGGCAAGGTGGTGAAATGCGATTATTGCATGGACCGCATCGATCAGGGCCTTAAACCCGCCTGCGTCAGCAAGTGTGTGACGCATTGCCTGAAATTCGGCAAGATCGGTGATCTGGAGCCGGAGCGACGCCAGAAAATTGCCGAGACCGTCGCCTTTGAGCTGGACACCGTGGTGAGCGCCCGCTAACGAGCCACCCATGGGGGAAAAACCGAAATGATAGCCCAAGCAAATGCAATGCCTCTGATGCAGATTAACATCTCTACCTTCCCCGGCGGCGACACCGGGGCTGCCGAAGCGGTGCGCGGGGCTTTCCTGGCGGCCATCAAGGAGCGCTCCCTGGATGAACTGGGTCCGGTGGAGGTGCGCCTGGTGGGCTGGCGGGGAATCCAGGGCAAAGACGTGATGGTGGAGATCCGGGACCAGGTGGGGGTGAACCTGTATGAACTCATCACCCCGGATATGGCGGCCCGGATAATTCAAAGCCACGTCGAGGACGGCCGGCCCCTGCGCCAATGGCTGGTGGGCAAGGATTTTCAGGATTTCAGCGAGCCTCAGAAGGCCTATATCTCAGAACTGGTGGGGAAAATCGACCCGCTGTCCTGGGAGGAATACCAGGATTACGACGGCTATAAAGGCCTGCGCACCTTTTTCAGCCAGGGCTTCGACTCCTTCCTGCAGAAGGTGGTGGCCGCGGGGTTCCGGGAAGTCAACCGCATGACCACTACCTCCTTGGGCCCCCTGTGGTGCGAGTGGCGGGTGGAGAAGCGACAACCCATCCTGGCCCTCAACGGCGCCCCGCCACTGGTGGGCACCTCCCCGGCCATGTTCATGGTGGAGGGTATCCCGCACCAGGTCCTGGAAGGGGTGCTGCTGGCGGCCCAGACCTTGAAAGCCAAGGCTGTGGTCATCTACCTGCCCGAAGACGCCACCCTGGCCGTGGAACGGCTAAAGTCCGCCTGGGAGTCCTTCCAGGCCGCCCGCTTGTGGCCGGCCAAGGAACCCCTGGTGGATATCTATATTGTCGCGGACAAAGGCCGGTTCCTTATCGAGGACGAGGACCTCTTTATCCGCACCATCTCCGGTCTCCTCCCTTCCGGGTTTTACGAAAAACACCCGGTGCCGCAGTTTTTAGTTCACAGTCTGCTGGCCATCTCCACTTTGCCCTTCATTGCCCAGCAGCCGGTGGCCTGGTTCCGCAGCCAGGGGTTTGAATGCGCCCCCGGCACTATGTTGTTCCGCCTCAACGGTTCGGTGGAGCGTCCCGGTTTTGTGGAGTTGCCCCTCAACGCCACCCTGGGCGAGGTGATCAACGACATCGGCGGCGGCTGGCGGCATGGGCGGAAACCCAAAGGGGTCCTGATCGGCGGCCCGGTGGGGGGCATCTTCCCGAAAAACATGCTGAGCATCCCCCTTAATCACGAGACCTTGCGGGAACTGGGGGGCGGCATGGCCGTGGGGGTCATTCAAGTCCTGGACGATCACGATTGCGTGGTGGATTTGGTGCGGAATCAACTGGCCTTTGTCCTGGACCAGCCCGGCGGTCAGTGCCCGGATTGCCATCAGGGCTTAGTGCGTATCAAGGCCCTGTTGGATAAAATCACCGACGGCAGCGGCACCCACGCCACCATAACCGAGCTGGAGAGCGCCTGCGAAGAAATCCAGCTCAAGGGCTCCTGCCAGCTCGGCCGGCACGCGGTCAACCCCATTGTAACCGCCCTGCATTATTTCCGGGATGAATTCCGTCACCACGTGGAAAATCACTACTGCGACGCCCACGTCTGCCCCAAGCTGCTGTCCGCGCCCTGTCACCTGGCCTGCCCGGCCGGCATCGATATTCCCAGTTTTCTGGCCCTTATCGCCGAAGGCAACCACCAGGAGGCCTGGGAGGTGATGCGGGAGGACAACCCCTTCCCCTGGGTCTGCGGCCTGGTGTGCCCCCATCCCTGCGAGCGGGCCTGTGTCCGGGCCAACCTGGACCAGCCCATTAATATCCGCTACCTGAAAGCCTTTGCGGCGGAGTGGGTGGACCGGCACGGCGATTTTCGCCCCCCGGTCGCCAAACCCGGCACCGGCAAAAAAGTGGCGGTTATCGGCTCCGGTCCAGCCGGGCTGAGCTGCGCCTATTTTCTGGCCTTAAGAGGCCACCAGGTGACGGTGTTCGAGTCTTCTCCGGTACCCGGGGGCCTGCTGGTGGCGGCCATCCCGGACTACCGCCTGGCCCGCCGCATCGTGGCCCGGGAAGTGGAGATGATCTCTTCCCTGGGAGTGGAAATCCGTATCGGGGTGACGGTGGGACAGGACATCACCCTGGATGAACTCCGGGCCCAGGGCTATGCAGCCTTTTTCATGGGCATCGGGGCGCATCTGGGCTACAAGCTGAAGATCGAAGGGGAAACCGATTTTCCCCAGGTGTACGACGTCATTAATTTCCTGCGGAACATTTATCTCGGTGAGAAGCGCAAACCCGCGGACAAAGTGGTGATCATCGGCGGCGGCAACGCGGCCATGGATGCAGCCCGGACCTGCATCCGGCTGGGATGCCAGGAGGTGCACGTCTCCTATCGCCGGACCCGGGCCGAGATGCCGGCCCACCCGGAGGAAGTGGAACAGGCCCTGGAAGAAGGGGTGCAGATCCATTTTCTCACCGTGCCCATAAAAATCGGGGGGGATAACGGCAACGTGGGCTACCTGGAATGCCTCCAGGCGGAACTGGGCCGACCGGACGCCAGCGGCCGGCGGCGCCCCATCCCCATCCCGGAAAGCAATTACCGCATCGAAGCCGGGGCGGTGATCACCGCCATCGGCCAGCAGCCCGACCTCTGTCCCTTCCCGGTGCCCCCGGTGCAAACAACTCCCTGGTGCACCATCGTCACCGAAGCCGCCAGTTGCCGCACCTCGGCCCAGGACATCTTTGCCGGCGGCGACGCGGTCACCGGCCCGGCCACGGTGGTGGAGGCCATTGCCGCGGGTAAACAGGCCGCAGTGGAGATGGACCATTTCCTCTTCGACCGCCCCGGTTCGGCGCCCATGGTGCGTTTCCAGAAACGCCGCAAGGTGCCCTTCCAGGCCATCCCGGCAGAGGAAAAAATCAGCAACCGCCGCCATCCCGTCCCCTTGCTGGATATGGCCAAGCGCACCACCACCTTCGAACCGGTGGAATTGAGCTACACCGAAGACGAGGCCCGCAAGGAGGCCCAACGCTGCCTCAGGTGCGACGTCTGTATCCGCTGCAGCACCTGCGAGCGGGTCTGCCGGGATCAGATGCACGTCTTTGCCCTGAAATTCTCTCAGATTACCACCACCGAGCGGGTCCTCACCGACTACCACCGGGCCCAGGAGCGCTGCATCGCCTGCGGCGCCTGCGCCCTGGCCTGTCCCACCCAGGCCATCGACTACCAGGAAGGCCCGGACTTCCGGGAGGTGCGCATGTGCGGCACGGTCTTAAACCACCTGGAGGCGCCCAAATGCACCTCCTGCGGCGAACCTTTCGTGCCGGCCCGCTACTTAAGCTATGTCACCGGCCGCAGCGACGGCCAGATGGGCAAACACGTGCTGCGTCGCCTCTGCCCCACATGCGCCCGGGCCGTGCGGGCGGAGAAGTTTGCCAGGTTATAGCACTTAATTATTTTCCGTAGGGGCCGGGTTTTCCGGACCTTTCTTATTGTGCCAGAAAGATGTAAAATTAGTAAATATGATTTTCGAACTCGTGGGAAAAATCGAGGAGGTTGAAATCATAGCCATTGGGGAAGGCATTCATGATATTATGCGATTGGAAAAGCAATTCGGCCCGGGGCGATGGCGAAAACTAAAAGGGGTGGCATTGGTCCGGCTACAGCATGGTGCAGTCCGCAAGGCTGAAGTACACTGGTATGAAGCCCATGGCATCGGGAAAAAGAAAATGAAAATAAAAAGATTCCTGGATTAGGACTATGACCGCAGAGTCTGAGAACAAGAAATTTGTCTTATGTGTTTCAAACAAAGATTGCGACGATTTAGAAAAAAGGAAGATTTATCAGATCCTTCCAGATAAAGCAGCTGAAAAAGAGGGATATCTCCGGGTAATAGATGAATCCGGCGAGGATTATTTGTACCCTCAATCCTATTTCATACTGGTGCACCTCCCCCGGGAAGCCCAGGAAGCCCTTAGTTTGTCCGAATAGGAGACCTCTGCCGGATAGTAAAGAAATCCTTAAGCCAACAAGGTGCAAACCTCCATTAAAAAAGTCACCATCTACACCGACGGCGCCTGTATCGGCAACCCCGGGCCGGGGGGTTATGGCGCGGTGTTGCTCTACGGCCCGCATCGTAAGGAAATCTCCGGCGGCTTTCGCCGGACCACCAACAACCGCATGGAGATCATGGCCGCCATCGCCGCCCTGAGCGCCCTGAAAATCCCTTGCCGGGTAGAACTGTTCAGCGATTCGCAATACCTCGTCAACGCCATGACCAAAGGCTGGGTGCAGCGCTGGAAAGCCCGGGGGTGGATGCGCAACCAGGAGGACCGGGCCAAGAACCCGGACCTGTGGGAAAAGCTCTTGGAGTTATGCTCCCGGCACCAGGTTTCCTTCCATTGGATAAGAGGCCACAACGGTCACCCCGACAACGAGCGCTGCGATGAGCTGGCCGTGACCGCGGCCCAGGCCAATAACCTCCCCCCCGACGAGGCGTATGAAGCTGCATCAAGACACTCAAGTCTTGAACCTCTAACCTGTCGCTAGATAAGCCGAAACCTATTTGATATTGGGAAGATATTTCAAAATTCCCCTAAATCCCCCTCTACAAAAAGGGGACTTTAAAGAGCCTGCCTTATTCCCCCCTTTTTTTAAAGCTGACCGTTACCCACAAGTTCCATGGTGATGGCTTGATCAGTTGAGTTAACTTTTTGGGCTGCAAGCTGATTGCTGCTGGGGTGCTCCAAGACACCGCCGTCATGCGGTGTTTTCCGGGGTAAAGAAAATTTTTAAGTAAAAGATAGAGCAAGCCGATAACTAGTTATACCAAAGCAATCTATCATCTCTGACTCATAGTGAAGACTTCCGGGATTATTCACCTCTGTCTGCCGGCCATTTTGAGGCTGATGATAGGCGGTTTGATAAGCTATGAAAGAAAAATATCATATCCTGGTGGCGGATGATGAGACCTCGGTTCGAGAAATCCTGAGAGACCTGATCCTGGCCCTGGGAAATGAGTATATCGTTTATACCGCAGCCGACAGTTATGAAGCTCTCCACATGTTACAAAGCCTGCCCCTGGATTTAGCCTTCATAGACATCAATATGCCGGGCATAAATGGCTTTCAGTTGTTGCAGGATACCAGGGAAAAATACCGAGAGATAATGATGGTAATTATTACCGGTCAACCATCGTACTCCATGGTATTGGAAGCCCTCCGTCTGGGGGCCGAGGACTTCCTGGCCAAGCCCATTTCCCTGGCGGAATTACGACAGATTCTTTCCAAGGTGCGACAGACCAAGGAACGGCGCTGCAGCAAAGCGGAAAAATCTTTGAAGCAGGAGAACTTAGAGGCGCTGACGCAGGAGATGCATCATAAAATTAAAGAACAGCACTTTCTCCATTCTCTCAGCGAAAAATTGGGGCACTTACGGAATACGTCAGAGTTATACTTTTGCCTCACCGATATGGCTCTCACTCTTACCGGAGGGCGAGAAGCAGCTTTTTACCGTTACGACTCCACCGGAGGGCGGTTGCGGATGGTCTCCCTTTCCGAAAAAGAGCCCAAGGGAGATAATGAGGTCTTTGAATTCCAGGAGGATTCGTCGGGGGGAGCCACTATTTCGATGTCTGATGGCGAGAAACTGGAAAAACGGAAAATCACGCCGGCCTTTTTGAGTCTTCCCCTCAGGCTCCGGGGTGAACTAATGGGTGTGCTTCAGATCTACGGCAACCCGCAGCAGTCTTTTCGCAATGAAATCATCGAACAGCTTCAACTGATGCTGGACAGGTCTCTTTTAACCCTGGAAAATCTGGAATTGCAGGAAAGCGTTTCTGCCAAACTTTATGATACCTTGACAGCCTTGATTAATTCGCTGGAGGCGCGGGACTCCTACAGTCGTCACCATTCCGTACGAGTTACTCATATTGCGGCCCATTTTGCCGAAAAAATACCCCTGTCCCCCGAACTGGTGGATTCTCTCAGGCTCGCCGGCCCCCTGCACGACATCGGCAAAATCGGCATACCCGACGGCATTCTCCTTAAACCGTCAAGACTGACTCCTGACGAAATGGAGGTTATCCGGCAACATACCCTTATCGGGGAAAAAATCGTGGCACCCCTGAATCTCCTGCCCCGGGAGCGGGCCATCATCTTGCACCACCACGAGAGATGGGATGGCAAGGGCTACCCCATGGGCCTGAAAGGGGATGAAATTCCTTTCCTTCCCCGGATCATCGCCATCGCCGATGCCTATGACGCCATAACCTCTGACCGGCCATACCGCCAGCACCTGACCCATGCCGAGGCCTTGAGAGAGATTAAAGCCCATTACGGGACCCAATTTGATCCCGACCTTGCCCTACAGTTTGTCGATATCATGAGCCAGCCGGGGAACCTGCAGGAAATTTTCGGCCTTCCGATTACGGAACTCGCAGATCAGTCACCGCAATTTTCGGATGAGCAGCTATATCAGTTGAAGAAGAAATTCTGCCAAAAGTTGCCTCCCTTGAACGGCTGCAAAATTCATCTATAATAATTCTTCATCAATCGGGAGCCCATTTTAAAGTACAAATATCTATACGGTCAGGACCGGAAGATCCTCACCAGGAGCTTGCTACTGAGGCGGTTAGGGCCACATGCCAGCCTCTGCCAGAATGCAGGGTCCCACACAGATGGAGGCAGAACCAAACATGGTGACCCAGTGGGTGGAATCAGAAGAATGTGAATGCCTGTTTCGGGAGTTAATCGGCTACTACCGCCATGCCGCCGTGGGACGCCGCCTCACGGGGGTCATTCATGCTATCAATAGCCCTTTGCAGGCCATGCTCATGCAGTCAGAACTTATGGAGCGCAAACTCCAGGAAGAGCTGGATACCTTTGCCTCCGACCTGCCAGCGGCTCTGAAGCCGGTCTGGGAGGCTTCCTTCGCCTACCGCCAAAAGAAAAACCGGCAGTTGCAGGAGATGGCCTCCCAACTGCAGCACCTGGTAAACTGGCTGAAGAAAAGAACCTTCCACGAGGATGATCATGGCGTCCAGCAGATCGATTTAACCGAAATGGTGCGGGAAGAACTGGACGGCTATCAGATTGAGTCTTTTTTTAAACACCGGGTGAAAAAACGGGTCAACTATCTGGACCTGCTGCCGCCCTGGTCCGGTTTCTACGTTGATATCAGCCAGAGCTTCCGCAACCTCGTGGACAATGCCCTGGAAGCACTCCAGGAGGTCCAGGAGCCGAGGTTAACCATAACAGTAAGAATAGAATCATTCCAGCGGGTTATAGAAGTGGGCGATAACGGTCCCGGCATTCCAGAGGCAATTCGAGACCGGATTTTCACTCCTTTTTTCACAACCAAAAACACGCCGGAAAAGCCCCACTCCGGCCTGGGACTTTTCATGGCACGGCGCTTGCTGGCTCCCTATAGGGGCGAGGTTATCTGCCACAGCCAGCCCGGACAGACCGTGTTTCAACTCGTGCTCCCCTGAAGCGCTCGTCAATACTTTCCCCATCCCGGCCGACGGCAAGCAGGCCTGTTCTCGCACCCAGGCTGCACCTCGTATTCTCATGCCTGAGTTAAACCTGATAGGTTCGTAAAAAGGCTAAAATCCGTTAACTTTATTGACCCCACCCTTTCAAGAAATTATATCATCATAATTTTACTAAATTATTCCCCCTCATCTCTTGGTTTGAGAGGGTTAGGGTGAGGGGTAACAATGACTTTATACAATTGCATCAAACTCGGGCTCGAATAACTATCAGCCAAGCTTACCTTGCCCACAAACAGATTGTTCCCCTGCGAGGCCCGCCTGTCAAACAAGTTAACTTATCTGGGGCTTATCAGTTGGCTTAACCGGAAAAATGTATTAAGCTACCTGGCAGGATCCATTGTCCGTCCTCCAAAGGAGCTTTCGTATGTTGTGTGACTGCAAGGAATTTCAGATTGACAGCCTGGGGGAGTGCCGCATTGACACCCCTATCAAAAACGCGCGATTTGCTGAGGAAGACGACCATGTTCTTTATTATTACCGTCCTAAAGACCTCAAGCCCTATTTCGACGCCAACCTGCCACCGCCGTGTTTTGAACTGGCCGGGCCGCGCAGGAAAATTTATTTCGATCCTTCCAAGCTCAAATGCGGTATCGTTACCTGTGGGGGGCTTTGTCCGGGCATCAATGACGTCATCCAGGCCATCGTCATGGAACTGTATTATCACTACGGGGTCAGATCAATTTTCGGCTTCCGCTATGGTTTTGAGGGCTTATCCCCGAAATACAGACATGCCCCGATGGAGTTGACCCCGGATGTGGTCACGGATATTTATCTCCAGGGCGGCACCATCCTCGGTTCCTCCCGGGGAAAACAGGATGTGGGGGAGATGGTGGACACCCTGGAGCGGATGCACATCGGTCTTTTTTTTGCCATC
This sequence comes from Deltaproteobacteria bacterium, assembly GCA_016874895.1. Classification (GTDB taxonomy): domain Bacteria; phylum Desulfobacterota; class Desulfobaccia; order Desulfobaccales; family Desulfobaccaceae; genus Desulfobacca. Next base: position 768 of record VGSX01000114.1, on the reverse strand, counting down.
GGTGGCGACGGCACCTTGCGGGGGGCCCACGCCATGTGTGAGGAAATCAGAAAACGGCACCTGAAAATCGCGGTGGTGGGTATCCCCAAGACTATTGATAACGACATCTCCTATGTCCAAAACTCCTTCGGCTTCGTAACCGCCATCTCCGAGGCCAGGACGGCCATCTACACTGCTCACATCGAGGCCCTGGGCGCCCGGAACGGCATCGGCCTGGTGAAGCTAATGGGCCGGGAGTCGGGTTTCATCGCTGCTTACGCCACCCTGGCCAATGCCGATGTCAATATCTGCCTGGTACCGGAGGTGCCTTTCACCCTGGAAGGCCTCATGAGCGAAATCGAGGAACGGTTGGAGCGGCGCGGCCACATGGTCATTGTGGCTGCTGAAGGCGCCGGCCAGGAATTTTTTCAGACCTCCGGAGAAACCGACCCTTCCGGCAACCCCCGTCTCGGGGATATCGGCCTCTTCTTAAAGGATCGCATCAACGCACACTTCCGAAATATCGGCAAGGACATTACCTTGAAATATATCGACCCGAGCTACACCATCCGCAGTGTCCGGGCCAATCCGTACGACTCCTATTTCTGTCTGACTCTGGGCCACCAGGCAGCCCATGCCGGCCTGGCCGGACGGACGGACATGCTGGTGGGCTATTGGAACGGTCAATTCACCCATGTGCCCATCTCTCTGTCCGTTTCAGCCCGCAAACGCATTGACCCCAACGGCCGGTTGTGGAATGAGGTGCTGGCCAGTACCGGACAGGTTGAT